>JBBSCL010000038.1:0-12234 GCA_038250345.1 Leptolyngbyales cyanobacterium | reverse complement strand
CCCTTACCCCACTCCTGCCATGACCGATGCTTACTCTCAACCGATCCGCGAATGGTGGGCACAGCGCTGGATCGATGTGCTGGAGTCTTTTGGCTGGGTAAGACGATTGGCAAGAGCGCGAATTTATGCGCGAGAAGGAAATGTTTTGAGCATTGAGTTTCAAGGGGAAAAAGTGGCAGCCCTTGTGCAAGGCACGGCTCCCGAACCCTACAAAGTGACGTTATCGCTTGAGCCTTTCACCGATGAGCAGTGGAGTTATGTGATTGAATCTATGTCGCAGCGAGCAATTTTCTCCGCTAAGCTCCTAGCCGGAGAAATGCCGCAAGCGATTGAGGAAGTATTTACTGGCAATGGTTTGAGCCTGTTTCCGTTTACCAAATTTGATATCAATAGTCGCTGTTCTTGCCCTGATCCTGCCAATCCTTGCAAACATATTGGTGCAGTATATTACCTGTTGGGCGATCGCTTCGGTGAAGATCCCTTCGTGCTTTTTCAACTCCGGGGGCGAAGCAAGGAGCAAATTATCGAAGCTTTGCGCCAAACTCGTAGCCAAGGTGGGCATGAAGATCCAAGCCTCCAGAATGCAGACTCATTTGTATCCCCTTCTACTGCGTCCTCCTATGCCTGCAATCTAGAGAAATTCTGGCATTATGCCGATGAATTAGAGCCATCTTTGGTAGTGATCGCCCCACCGCCCAGTAGTGAAACCGTTTTGGATGTGTTGGGCATGATTCCATTGAAAATAGGCGATGGAGATGCGGCGGTAGCTGCAAAGGCGGCTCAAAATGCAATGCAGCATCTAAAAGGCATCTACCAAAGTGTGAGCCAGCAGGCAATTTTGACTGCCATGAATGTATCTACCCCAAAAGAATGATTTAGAGCTTTGGAGCTTTTTTGGATAATGGCATACCAATGTAAAGATTTCTAAAATAGAGAAGACCACCCAAGCAACAGGCAGAGTTCTTTTTTATGGCAAGTGAAGGCGATCGCAAAAAGCGCATCTTGGAACATCTGTCTCGCAGTACGGGAGACTTTATCAAGCGCTCCACTGGCAACACTTCTGATCGCAAGCAAAAAATTATGGATCACGCTCGACGAACAACCGGATAAATAGGTTTTCTTAAAACCCATATCTTAGATCTCATCTACTGCGCTCTGGATTCTCATCTCAATGAAAATCTAGAGCGTTTCGTATATTTGCGGCTATCCTGGTACGGCAATCCACCCGCTGTATCGGCAGGTGAATTGCGTAAAAGTAATAAGAAAGCTTGATGTAGCTTTTAAGAATTTGAAGATAATTTCACAAAATTATGCTTTTATTAGGGCGATCCTTCGAGTAAGCTAGTTAGACAAAAAAGAAATCTGAGAGTTTGTTACACAATTTTACAAAATTTGTTATGTTGATTAGAAAAATGGAACTAAAGAAAGGAGGAGTTGTGAATGCCAGGTTGATCCAATTTTTGCAGGAAGAATTGGCGATTTCTGAGAGCGCGATCGCGATCGCGCAACGTCACCAAGAATTTACCCCAAGCCTATTGCCAATGATTTTGTGGCAGTACGGGTTGGTTACTTTAGAAGACTTAGACCGAATTTTTGATTGGATGGAAACTGCTTAGCGTATTTGAGCAGGCTTATAGAGCCGCGTGGGTGGCGGTGGCGCACCAATGGAACTTTGCATCGTATTCATTTTTTGATTGAGTTCGCGAATCCGACGGGATAGTAATCGAATAATGTTCACCGCGATTCCTGGAGTTTCTTCGATCGCCTCATATAGCTGCTGCTGAGTGAGTATGAGGCATTCTGAAGACGTTAGCGTTGTGACTGATGCCGAGCGCGGTTCGGCATCGAACAAAGACATCTCGCCAAAACAAGCCCCTTGCTCAAGCTGCACCAGTTCTTGGCTTTCGATGTGAACGCGCACCTTGCCAGACACCACAATGTAAAGCGATCGCCCTTCTTGCCCTTGAGTAAAAATAGTATGGCTACTTGGAAAAGCAAGCTCATCCATCACAGAGGCAAGGCGCACCAAAAATTCTTCCCGCAGTTCTTTGAAAATTGGGACTTCTCGAATAAACAAAACTCGTTCAAAACTGGAGAGCATGGCGGCGATGCGAATGAGGCGAGCAGTTGCCTGTCGGTAGAAATGAACTACGCAACAAAGTCATTATTAGCAGAATTCCCAAAACCACAGGATGTCATTACTAAATTGTTTCAAATCCAGGCTGATTTGGGATATTTAATAAATTTATGGCGGGTTTTTCGGCAGCTTTAGCCAAATTTCCTTCTTTTAGCTCAAGTTCTCTAAGCATCTTTTTAACTTGGGCTATGACCAACCGATCAGGGTCTTTTTGCAGGAGCGGCAGTAATGTCTGCATTGCCCTTGGAGATGCCATCCATAGGTAAGATAGCACCGCTTCTCGCACAAACCCTTTGGGATGACGTAAACACGCGACTGCTTGCTCAGTAGTCAAGCTCCAGTGGGCTTGTTTTGCCAGGTGAAAACAACAGGCGATCGCCCAATCCGATAAAAAATGGCGCAGTTCTAACAGTTGACGCAGCCGATCGCTGGGTAGCGATCGCTGGTCATCAAAAATTTCTGATAAATTCCTCAGCTTTTCTTCCTCAGAATTCCGATCTAAGAGACTCAGCAACGCTCGTTTGTTGGGAATATCTAAGGTGTTATCCAAAATTTCTAAGCCTCGCGCCATATTACTGCGAGAAGCAGATTGGAGATTAAACGCCGCCGCCTTAATTGCGCCAATTGGATAGAGAAACTGCATCAACAAAAATAGTCGTTCCTGCGAATCTAACAGCAACCCCTCCAAGGCGCGTTTTAGCAAATCTGCCTCCCGCATCCACATTGCTTGGGGCGACAAATCTAACAACGCCGCATAGATCTGACCCATAAACATCAGTTCTTGGTCAATCAGTTGCTCTACACCACGCCGCCCCATCTGCTTTAAAGTACTTTCGATGCCGGCTTCTCCAGGTATCTCTAGCAAGATTCTGAGAATATTGCGGCGGTTATTTCCCCATGCCACTACTAAATGGGAAATCAATGCATCCAGCGCCTCTGGACTGCCAATCAACCCGATCGCCTGCCACGCATGAAGCCGCACAATATCTGGCTTTTGCACATCCTCTGCCAGCTTGATGAGCATGGGCAGGGCTTCATTATGCAATCGTACCACTGCTTTTAGAGCAGCCTCCCGCGTAGATTTGTACTGCAAGCCCCGGAGTAATGATGGATAAAACTCTTCTAAATGCGTCGCCGCGATCGCGTCTAAAATTGCCCATCTGACCCGCAGTGATTCATCCTGCAACAAATTAGGAATGTAAATTCGCAGCGCTTGTAAATAGACCGCCTCGCCCAATGCCCGACAGCCCATCACCCGTTCTTTCTCAGACTTGTGGGTCAGCATTCGCCTCAGCGTGTTGGTTGCCTCTGCTTTTTGAGTAGGGTCACCTTGGCGCATCATCAGTGAAGAAGCGGTTCCTCGCACCACTGGATCGACTTCTGATTTTAAATAAACTCGCAGGCGGCGGATGTCGGGGTCTTCTTCAGTAATCCAAACAAACCGCAGCGCCAGCGCTAGCACCGTCGCCGAAGGAGCTTGATCAATCAGTTCCTTTACCTGGCTGAGAGCCGCAGCATTGGGGTAAAGCAGCATGGCTTCCAAGCTTTTCCGCTGTAAGGTAGGTGAAAAATTCATCAACCGAGGGGCTAACAATTCACAGGCACTTTTGGGATATACCTTACTTAAAAAGTCAATGCAGGATTCCTTCCTTTTTTCGGGTCCTGGCTTTTCAAGAGTTTCCAGCAGTTTTCGCCGTAGTTCTAGCTCATCAACATCCCGCGTCAATTGCCCACGGTCCGCACTAATCACTAGGAGGTTGACGTACTTTGCTCGCAGCAGCAAGATTACGCCAATCCAAATCAACGACAGAACCAGCATGACTGGAAACAAAACATTGAGCTGGCGATCGCCAAAAAACCAGCCCAACGCCAACAGCGCTATCCCAGTCACACCCGTAGACCATGGTTCCGCCACCCCCCGCACCATTGCCTGCACATGGCTCCGCACACCATCAGGAACAGGTTGAAACAAGACCGGACCCACACTGGCAAATAACGTGTAGTGCAGCAACTCATCATAAAATTTTAGGGCAAGCAGAATCAGAAAGAGTGGTAACGTCCATGCCCACTGGCTAACTAATGGCTCTTGCCATGCCAAACTAGAAATTGCCAAAGCACTTAAAATGCCGATTCCACCTGGCAGCAACAAAGAAGCAAAAAATACGCCAACCCGTTCAATCAAGCGGCTTGAAGCCAACCACTGCATTGCCACCTCAAAAATGCCCAAAATGCCGTTGAAAACACCCAGAAATGCAGCAATTTGACCCTCCGAAGTCGAAAACCCTTCTAACGCTCCTAAGAAGCGGAAATCGATTAGCAGGAACAGCACCTGGGACAAGATAAAAAACAAATACAGCAAAATTACATAGCGGCGCAAAGAGCCTTGCACGGAGCGATTAGTTGAAAATTCCGAGGCTTGCTCCTCTGATCCCGATCGCCGACGCAAAAAATCTGGAAACGCTTGTTGATAGGCATGACTCAGGTAAAAAAGAATCCCCGCCCCGATCGCCATCATGCCACAAGACAACAGCACCATATTTTCCAGGTTGCCCACGAGCCTAATCATGAAGCCTAGGGAAAAGCCGCTGATCACATCCGCCACTAAAATCCCGCTACTGATCAAGGGATAGGTGCGCTTAATTTCCCGAATATTAAACAACTGGTTCGCAGTAATTGCCGTATTCAGATCATTGAGAACATTCAGCGCCTCTACCCACAGCCGCATCAAAAAGATAGTGATCCCAACCGTACTCACCTGCCAAAACTCAAACGGGTAAATTGCTTGGGCACTTAGCCCCAGCCAAAACAACAGCAATGGAGCCGCCATCAGCAGGGCAATAATGACAATGACCCGACGCAGCGGCAAAACTTTTTGAAGCTGAGAATAGACAAAGCTTAGCCCTGAACCGATTCCCGCACTGGCAATATAAATCCAAGGCAGTCCCTCTGCCTTATATGCGCTTAGAAAGAGATCGGCTGTAATTGCCTCCAGCCAAACCAGCCCAATGGACGTTGTGGCATAAAAAGCAAACATTAAAAATGTTCGTTCAGCTTCTTCTGACCGGAGGTTAAACCCTTGTAGAAGAGTTTGCCTCCAGCCCCCTTTAGAAAACCATTGATCAATTAGTCCCATTCACCATGCCAGCGATCGAGCATCACTTTAACTAAAGTGCCCTGAATGGTCTTTATTGTAGAGATGCAAATCCATTTCGTTGCAGAATTTTTAATTATCAAAATCCATCAACACGATCACGGGCTACTTTTTAGGAGCCAATAACATCATCATGTTGCGCCCTTCCTGCTTAGGGAACTGTTGGACTTCGGCAAATTCTTGCAGATCATTCGCTAGCCGAGACAGCAAATCTCTCGCCATATCGCTATGCTGAATTTCGCGCCCCCGAAACATCACGGTTGCCTTAACCTTGTCGCCATCTTGCAAAAAGCGCTTTGCTTGGTTGATCCGCACGTCATAGTCATGCTTCTCAATCTTGTACCGCATCTTCACTTCTTTGACTTCAACGTTGTGCTGCTTTTTCTTCGCTTCTTTCGCTTTCTTCTCTTGTTCAAACTTAAATTTGCCATAATCGATAATTCGGCAAACTGGCGGATCTGCCTTATCAGTCACCAAAACCAAATCCATTTCCTTTTCCTCGGCAAGCTGTAACGCCTCACGGGGAGTCATTATCCCTAGCTGTGAGTTGTCAGCGCCAATTACTCGAATCTGAGGGAATCGAATACGTTCATTAATAGTTGGCAGGTCGCGTGTCGGTCTATTTCCAGTCACAGGCAGTTTTAGGGAGAATAAATTGGAGGAGGGCTAGCAACAGCAAACTATTTATAATACGGTTGCAGGCTGGCTTTGGGTAGAAATCTAAAACAATCGTGACCTACTTAAAGGGCAGATGATTGCTTAGTTCCTTGAACACATGATTGTATCTGACATTTTACTCATTCTGCTTAGTTTTCTGGGGAATTATTCATGCAAATTTCCAATCGGGCTATTTTTCAGACCTTTATTTGCACGTTCTTCTGAATCTTAGAGTGAGCTTTATGATGAGGATAAGTGAACTAATTGTTCGGATGCTTTTACAAGTTGGTTAACAAGGAATGGTAATGACTTCTCTTCCCGTCCGACAACGCTTGGGTACTCAGCGAGATTGGATTTGGCGAGGGTGGCAAACGCGCTATACCTGTATGCGCTCTGCTGCTTCTAGCCAAACGCCGTTACTTTTGCTGCATGGTTTTGGTGGCTCAATTGGTCACTGGCGGCATAATTTGCCTGAATTGGGGCAGCACCATACCGTTTACGCCTTAGATTTGCTAGGGTTTGGCGCTTCTGAGAAGGTGACGGCATCTCTTGGCATTGAGCTATGGGTGGAGCAGGTGTATGATTTTTGGCGATCGCTGGTGAATCAGCCTGTAATTTTAGTCGGAAACTCGATTGGGTCTTTGGTGGCTTTGGCAGCGGCAGCGGCACATCCAGAGATGGTGAGTGGAATTGTCATGCTGAATCTCCCGGATGCGTCGGTGTTGGAAGTGCCGCCGCTGGTGAGCAAAGCGATCGCCTTACTTACCCCGCTTTCTCGTCCTGCCTTTGCCTTAACGAAGCGGATCGTGACTTCTCCGCTTATTTTTGATGTGGTATTTTGGCTAGCGCGTCACCCGCAGGCAATTCGCTTGTTTTGGGCACGGCAAGCCTACGCCGGAAAGATAGCCGTAACTGATGAATTAGTAGATATTTTTTCTACTCCTGCTTACGATCGCAATGCAGTAAAAGCTCTACGGGCAATGGTGCGATCGGCTGGCAAGCCCACACGAGACTACAGGGCAAAAACGGTATTACCAACCCTAACGATCCCCATGCTGCTGTTTTGGGGATTGAAAGATGTGATGGTGCCGCCCCAACTGGCAAAAATGTTTGTGAAATATAATCCAAACTTAAAACTGGTAGAAATTGAAAATGCAGGGCACTGCCCCCATGACGAATGCCCTGAAATCGTCAATCAAGAAATTTTGAACTGGATTAATGATTGGACAGGAGGAAAGGGAAATTAATTTTGAGTTTTGAGTTTTCGACACCCTATATCTGAAACCTGAAACCCGAAATCTGTCTATCGACCCCGTTCACCCGCCGCATATTATTTCTCGGACTCAACCAAGCAACTTTATACGGTCGGTGTACAACGGCATTGTTATACGGTTACATTTTAGGAGTTAAAGACTGGCAGAAGAAATGCCACAATAATGCCTCCAATCACAATACCTTCAAGAACCTTCAAGACCAAACTAGAGTGTTTTATTTTGCCCCCTTGAAGCCAGGAAAGTGGAGTGTCCTCGCTTCGCGTTTTCCAATTGAACATTGATACTAGCAAGGGCACTCCGCCGACCTTAGCTCCCATCAGTAGATGTAATGCAAAACTCATGAGCACACATACCCACGCCACCAAATGTGCTAGATACCATTGACGATGAATTTCTCCATTGGGAAGCCATTCTTCTTTCATCATTCGACCAGTTACCACTGCAAACGTTGCCGCAAGCAAAATCAATGTATTTGCAAAGCGGTGTACTGATATCCACCAAACTGGCTTGCCAAACTGTTTTAATTGACTGAAAGATTGCTCTTGTACTAGACGACGATAGCCAATATGAAAGCTGTATAGAGCAAAAACTGGTAGAAACAATAGGAAGGTTAGGGCAATCGTGCCATGAGTACCTTGAATATCTCTCATGGTGGGTAAAGCAAAACTACCCCAACGCTTGTCATAAGTGTTGTAAATCAAAAAACCTGAAATCAAGGCTAAAAGGAGTAATACGGCGGCAACACCATGCAATATTCGTAGTAAAACAGGCTGGTATGGACGAGTCCGCGACATATCCATGTTTCTTCTAATCAAAAGCTTCCCGAATCATAGCAGAATCAGAACTTTCCCTGGAGGCTATGCAGCATAACTCTCATTTCACAACTTTCACCTCAGTTCCCAAGCTGACTTTCTTAAAAAGCTCTTCCACATCTGCGTTATACATACGGATGCAGCCATGGGATGCTGCTGTACCAACGGATTTGGGATTATCGGTGCCGTGAAAGCCAATCCAGTTTTTTCCATTGCTCCAAAACCCAATCCAAAAGCGTCCTAAAGGATTTTCTGGATCGCCACCTGGAATGATAATCCCCTTTTTGAGGGGATGAATCCACGTAGGGTTGCGAAACATCTGTTTTACCTGAAAGGTGCCTCTGGGAGTCTCCCAGCCAGCACGACCCACCGCGATCGCGTAGCTTTTGACAACTTTGTCACCTCGATAAAGAGTCACCTGACGGCGGCTTAGCTTAATCTCTAGGCGCAGGGGTTGCGCTTGATTGGGTTGTTGAAACGGCTCTGGACTGTATAGCGGTTTCAGTTCTGGGTTAGCAGAAGGCAACTCAAACTCTAAATCTGGCACTGGAATTGGTGAAGGCTGACCAGAAGGAGGATTGGGGATGACAGGGGCAACCTCACCGGATTGAACGGGAACGAGGGCGGCAAAGGCGACTTGGGGAAGCGACATTAGACCCACTAAGCTGATTGTCGCAATCTCGTCTATAAATTTAGACAAACGGGGCATTGTCAAAAGCCATCTCAATCTTAAACAACCTACTTTCATCATATTCGAGTTATTTGAAACGGTGGCTTCAAATCATGCAGAATTCACCAATTTCGCCGCAGTTTTAGTCCCAATCCTAAGAGCGCGATCGCTAAAGCACTCCCTGCCATTTCAGATGGTTCTGGTACGCTCTCGCAATACCCAGGACAAGGAGGAATAGGCGCAGGGGCGGGGGTAGGTAGAGGGGGTTGCTGTAATTTGTAGGCTACTGAGCCAACTAACCCTTGCCCGGTCAAAGCATCTGGATAAGTCCCAAACCCAATGTAAAAGCTCTTGCCCAGAATCGAGAAACTGATATCTGAAGTGGGTGGAGTGACGACGAAACTTAAGCCCGCAAGCGCGTTATCTTGAAAGTAAACCGCCGGGAAGCCAAGCTCATAGTCTAGATCGTGCTTTTCTGAGTAAGCTTTGCCTAAAAAATTGAATAAAACCGATAAGTTATTTTGCTCAACGGTTGCACAAGTAAAGACGAGGCTATCTTGACAGGTTTTCAGTGGTTTTGAGGCATCGTAGCTGAATTTGCCCTGATAGGTGCCCTGGTAGGTTCCTTGAGCTACATCAACGGTCATCTCATAGGTTAATGTGACTGCTTGGGCAGAGTTAGCGGTCAAGTACCATAAAGGCATTGCTCCTGCCGCGATCGCCCCTACAGCTTTTAAGACTCCAACTACGGGTTTTAACATAAACGCCTCGCGGGAAATTAAACTTCAGAGAGAAACGCCAAGAATTTTGCAAGAACTTGAACCAGAGTTTGATTGAGTAGGATCATAAAACTGGAATCCGATCAGCCTGACGCATAACGTGACGCACAAGAAATAGAGTTTGTTTCGGATGGCTATTTATTTTTATTAGAAATTAATTTGTATGGATTTTTGTATGCGCAGTCAAAATTTAAGCTGTGCGGGGCGATCGCTCAATCTGTAATAGTGTTGGTAGTTCGCAACCACTTTTCCTTGACAAATTCGTCAAGGAGTTTTTTATTTCTTCATGAGACTAACTAAGTCATGGGGAAGTGCCCAGTGATCTTATGGACACTTTATCAAGGCTTCACAGAAATTTCATTTTCGTAGGGCAAAAAATTTCAGCGGGTTTCAGCTTCTCAAAAATAGATAGCTATACTTCCGAAATCTCCCCATTCCTGCTGTATCCGTATTACAATACTACTTTTGTAGTGCGGCAATCCTGCCAACTCGATTGTAAAGTTGGACAATCTTTTTGAGAGTCATTTTTGCCTGTAGGTAAATTAACTCAATAGGCATTCCTGCGGCGTTTGTTATGAAATGCTGTGTAGATTGCGATAAGAATTACTCAAGGCTTTAACGGTGTGAAGTAGGAGTATTGCGTTGGGAAGACTGGCTGAATAAGGTCAGGGTTTGTTTGAGAGAGGGGTTATGGCAAAGTTTCGAGATGTCATTCTTTATTACCGCAACTACTGGCTGATATCGCTGTTCAGCATTGTGGCAATCAGCATATTTGAGATTATTGACCTGTTTGTGCCCTATGCGATCGGGCAAATTTTGAATGTGTTGTCCAGTCAGCCGCTCGATCGCCCCGTGCAAGGGATTGTGGCGATCGCGGCAAATTTTACGGGTCAACCTCAGAATAAGTTTTTGTCTTTGACCGTTTTGTTGGTGCTGATTGGCATCGTATCCGTCGGGCGAGCGCCCATCCAGCCCTGGCTAGGTCCCTGGTTTAACTGGGATACCGCATTTCGAGCGCGGCGGGATCATGCCCGAAAATCTTTGGAGAAAATTCTGACGCTACCCCTAGAATTTTATGATGAAAATAATCCAGGGCGAATTGCTTCGCGGGTGGCAAAAGGCTTAGCCAACCACACCTGGACTTATCCAGAGATCGCGGGACAGTTGATTCCAAAGCTATTCCGTATCGTTGGTATTTTTGTCGTGATTTGGCTGATCGACTGGAAAATTGCGCTGCTGCTGCTGGTTTCCTTTGTGGGCATTATTAGCTTCAGTGCGCTTGGCTTAAAAGATCTGGCGGATCAAGAAGAAAAACTGGATAAGTATGCGGAGGACACGGAAAGCCGCACTTCAGAAATTATTACCAACATCAAAACCGTGAAAGCGTTTGCCACTGAGTCGGAGGAGCTAAACCGACAGCAGCAGCGGATCGATCGCGAATTTAAGGTGTTGAATTACCGAATTCACAAAGGCTACGTGGTTTTGGGCACCTACGAACGCACCATCGTTCAAACCTGTGTATTTTTAGTGCTGGTGCTGACGCTGTGGGCGGCAGTTCAGAATCAGATTTCGATTGGGCACTTCATTACCGTTCTGACAATTTCCAGCATGGCATATGCCGAGGTAGAACCGATTAGTCAACTGGCAGAGATATTTGCCCGTCGCTATGCTTCAATGATTCGGTTTCATGAGTTTATGCAGCTTCCGGCAGGGAGGGATGCAGGCAACTTAGTAATCGACCCGGCATCTGCGCCAACCTACAGTTTTACAGGCAAGGTGGAATTTTCTCATCTCGCGTTTAGCTACATTCCGGGTCGTCCAGTGTTAAAAGACATTAACCTGCTGGTGGAGCCATACCAAACGGTGGCGCTGGTGGGGCGATCGGGGTCTGGCAAATCGACGCTGGTTAAGCTGCTGTTCCGCTATTTTGAGCCGGAGAGCGGTGCCATTTTGATCGATGGTGAGGATGTGCGGCGACTGGATATTACGGCATATCGTAAGCGACTGGCGATCGTCCATCAGGAGGTAGATATATTCAATGGCACCCTGCTGGAAAACCTCACCTATGGCAATTCTCAGGCGACGTTGGCGGAGGTTCAGGAAGCCTGTCGGATTGCTCAAGCGGATGATTTTATTCGTCAAATGCCCAGAGGCTATGCCACCACAGTCGGGGAACGAGGTGTGCGCCTGTCGGGTGGACAGCGGCAGCGGGTGGGCATTGCCCGTGCGTTGATTATGAATCCGGATGTGCTGGTGTTTGATGAGGCGACTTCTAGTTTGGACTATGAGTCGGAGCGATCGATTCAGTTAGCGATGCGATCGCTGTTGGGCACCCGAACGCTAATCATCATTGCTCACCGTCTTAGCACAGTCAGAGAAGCGGACAAAATTGTGGTGTTGGAACAGGGGCGCATTGTGGAAGTGGGTAGCCATGACGAATTGCTAAATCACGGGGGGATTTATCAACGGTTGCACTCGCTGCAAGAAACGGGGGAACTGTTGGCGTAATCATCATTACGTCATCTCTAATAGCTGGAGGGCTGCGGCGATCGCGTCTGCTTCTTGGGCGGGTTTGTCTTTGCGCCAGCGCAAGATGCGGGGAAAGCGGACTGAAATGCCAGATTTGTGGCGCTTGGATTGAGAAATGCCTTCAAAGCCGATTTCAAATACGTGAATCGGTTCTACCGATCGCACGGGTCCAAATTTCTCAATCGTGTGTTTGCGAATCCATTTGTCTAGCTCATCAATTTCTTT
>JBBSCL010000037.1:0-12302 GCA_038250345.1 Leptolyngbyales cyanobacterium | reverse complement strand
TGGTGAATTCTTCCAGATATCCACGCTCATCTACACTGAGGTCAACAATATATTTCTTAGTCATTTCACTCCGTACAACTCTCTCATCCTCTATCTTATTCTCTTTACCCATCAATTAAAAGTTGGAAGGCTACTAGGGCACCCCATCAGCAGTGCGTTGAATCGGTTCTTCTGCTTCACAGGTTTCACATTTTGCCTGAATGGGGTCTTCTTCTTCCAGCATTTCCTGCCGTTGCACCAGTGGCGTGATCGTCTCTGCCAGAAGCTTTGTCTGGATTTCCTCTAGTTCTTCTTCCTCCGCCTGACGTTGCACAGTCGGAGTTGCGGGAGAACTCATGCTTATCACTTGTTCAGCAACCCGGTCAGCTTCCTGTTCGTAAACATTATTGGGTTGCCCGATCGCTAGCTTTGCCTTAATCCCCCATCGGCGACGCGGTGGCGGCGGGGCATCGGGAGGATTCATCCGAAAGGGTTGCTTGCCAAAGATAAACGGGTTTGCCTCTGGATCGGGATTGGCTTCTGCTTCAACGGGTGGGCTGACAGGTTTGCGCGCGATCGCGGGTTCGCCCATATCCACCTCATGGCGACGGCGCGGAAAAGGATGCGTAGACCCACCACGCGGTTCGCCCATCCATACCTCATGAGGGCGAGGCGGAAAGGGATTGGTGGATAATGAATCGAGATCCTGCCCGGTGTAGTCCTCAAACGGACGCGGGGCAGGCAGAGTGTTTTTGACAGTGCTGGCGGCAGGTTGAAAGCTGGGAGTGTCGTGGGTCTGCATGGGTGAGATACACGGAGAAATCGCCTTACCCTGATTGTGGCGGAAAAGCCGATAGTTGCACCCCTAACTTTAGTCAGTTTTTGACGATTTGGACGATCGCAGATTGTTTGAATTGGGACAGTCCAGCATCTTGCATCAACGCCTCCCAATCTTCGACAGCAGCGCGATCGTCTGGCTTTTGATAGCGCTGAAGCCCAACCAGAGTTACCACGTCATACCAGATGCCTTGTTCAGCTAGGGTCGAAATGCGATCGCCCTTTGCCGCTGTGGGGGAATTGACTCGCTCGACCCAACTGCTGATGCTGCTAAGTTTCGATGGCTCATTTGGATCGCAAGTCACTGCCACTTGCCAAAAATACTTCTGACCGACTTGCAAGGCAGGCGCAGAGTTTGGCAATGAAATCCCCACAATTCCTGGTTTGCCCGTGACCTTAAATTCGACGTTATACAATTCTTTGACACCTGCTTCATCTTGCAGCGTAAACTCAGCGGTGCCTGCCGGAAGAGAGGGTAGATAAACAAAAAAGGTGGGATGAGCGGCTGTCGTTTTGTCTACGGCTGCTTTTTGTTTGGATAGGCTCTCTCGTGCTTGAGGCGGAGGCACAACAGCCGTGAGCATTTCTTGCTTGCCACACTCACTGCCTCGACTGAAACCACCCACTCGATACAGTGAAGGACGTACTCCCGTCCGAAAGATCAATCGTCGCCGTCTTGGTCTTGTCATTGAGGTGCCCTCGGTTGGCAAGGCGCTAGCCGATTGAACCAGTGTGACAAAATCGATCGTGGCGATCGCGCCCAGTAAAGCCGCGATCGAGATAACCTTAATGCCTTGACATAAACTCATAGGAAGAAGCCTCAAAAATATATAGCAGGACAGAATCTATTGACTTATACGCGGGAAAAAACCGAATTTATGCAAGTCGCGAACAAATGTAGCAGGTTATTGCACTCCCAAAATAGGTGAGTTCGTCAGGTCACCTATTTGTGCGTCCTCAAGTAAACTACGCCAGTCATCTTTCAATTCCTGATTATTGGGCTGTTTTTGCCGTAAGTCGATGAGCGTCGTCACAGCATCTTGCCAAATCCCTAACTCTGCATAGAGTGCAGGCTTGTCATTTTCAGATGTCCGCAATAGCTCTTGGATCAAGGGTTTCGGATCAAACCCTGGCATGAGTTTAATCTGATTTAATTGAATGCGCTGTACTCCACCGCCAATGATCGGCACCGCTGGCTCAAAGGATTGCTCAAATACCTTCAGCAGCCGCCCGATAAAATCTACTTCTTGATAGACCGCTGGCAAGAATTGGGGATATAAGCTACGCGGTCGCAAAAAGAGATAAAACGGCTTGCTTGCCAATAAGCCGGACTGGTCGCCTGCTGAGGTCGCAGATGAATCTGGGGTAGCAAGCCCTTGCACCCGCAGTTCGGCTGGATAGTCCAAGTTGAGCGTTTGTTCGGGTTGGACGACTTGGCGTGCCTCAAAAAAATTAGCCTCTGGCTGAAACCGCACCCCGGCTTCAGTCGCCTGATTTGGCTGGAGTTCCGAGCCTTCGGTGTAGAACCGATACCAGCTTGGGGGAATGGTGCCATTAATTTGCAGACCATAGTGAAGCGGGCGATCGCCCTGATGCACCAGCCGTACCAGCAACTCCCCAACTTCTCCAGGGCAGAGGCAGAGGCTAGGCAAGGTTGAGGTTTCCGTATTTGCCAGTGCGCCCCAAGTTGCCAAGGAAGGCGAAGCACCTCCCACAGGCGGCGGATTTGCGACAGACATGGGCAGGATTTGCACACTCAGAGTGCGGCGATCGGTTTGGCTCATGGTTCCAATTCCTCACCCAAAAACTGGATGCGGTGCGCCGACTGCCGCTGCACCTCTGCCCACGAGCAAATGACCCCCGTTAGCCCCTAGGGAAGATTCTTTAACAGAGGAATAACTCTGGAACCCTTATTCTTTGGTTTACCCTCAAAAGAAGTTGAACCTAAAAATAGGACTTTCAGGAATTTGTTTTCTTTAGAGAATCAACCCTACCGTGGAGAATAGGTCAAAGTCTTTCTCCCACTCTGGGAGACGGATTTAGGGTGTAGCGTGCTTCCCGCAGGGTGGGCAATCGGGAAAGTCGCACATCACATAAGCTAATTCAATTCAAGATGATTTTATCAGTCACCTGACCATTCAAGTCGATGTCATACACAATGGGAATTCCGGTGCCCAACTCAACTTTGACAATCTCCTCTTCAGATAGATTTTCTAATTGTTTGACAATCGATCGCAGTGAGTTGCCATGGGCGGCGATCAGCACATTATCCCCTGCCATTAAGTGCTGCTTCAAAATGCGATCGCGAAAGAATGGCACCGTACGATTAACCGTGTCTTCCAGGCTTTCCCCGCCGGGTGGGCGAACGCGATATGAACGCCGCCACAGTTGTACCTGTTCCTTGCCAAACTCCGCTGCTGTTTCCGCTTTGTTTAGCCCCTGCAAGTCACCATAGAAACGTTCGTCTAAAGTCGCTGTGGGATAAACGGGAAGCTCTTGTTCAGCATCGCCGTCGTATGTATCCCAACCCTGCCAATCTTCAGCCTCAACGTCATACTTGATGATGGGAACTCTGCCGTCACAGATGTCATCGACTTCGGTCAAGATAATGACTGCGGTTTCCATTGCCCGAAACAACATACTGGTGAAACACACTCGGATTCGGTAATCCTGGAGCTTGCAGGAAGCGATCGTCGCTTCTGCCCGTCCACGTTCGCTTAAGGGAATATCAGCCCATCCAGTAAACCGATTCTCCGCGTTCCAGAGGCTCTGTCCGTGGCGGGTTAAAATCAACTTAGCCATTGTTACTTACTCCTTGGCTGCGATCGCGTGAATTTTGAGAAAGTTCGGACTGCCGGTCTCGCTAATCGGGATGCCACCCATCACCAACACTTTGTCCCCAGGAACTGCAAAGTTACGGTGAATTAAATCAGCCTCCATCCAATGCAGCAGATCAGTCAGGTCATGCTGAGTCTGGTGCACGAGAATGGGTCTGACACCCCAATTCAGGCTGAGTCGGCGATACACTTTGGGATCAGTCGTGTAGGCGACGATTGGGACTTTGGGGCGCTCTTCTGAGACAAGTTCAGCCGCATAGCCAGTTTCAGTGAAGGCGACAATGCACTGAAGCTCGATCACATCTTCGATCGCGTGCAGGGCTTCGCTGATCGCTTCACCGTCGTCGGAACGGCTGGGCGGATAGTTGAAAAATTGGATCGCTGGCTCAACTTCCGTGGCAATCCGTGCAAGCATCCTGACCGACTCTACTGGATAATCGCCTACCGCAGATTCGCCCGATAGCATGACTGCATCTGTACCGTCTATGATGGCATTTGCTACGTCACTCGCTTCAGCACGGGTGGGGCGAGGGTTATGGATCATGCTATCCAACATTTGAGTCGCCGTGATCACCGGAATGCCTTTTCGATTGCATAGCTCAATGATTTGCTTTTGAATCATGGGCACTTTTTCGGGACTCATCTCCACACCCAAATCGCCCCGCGCCACCATGATGGCATCGCACTCATCGACGATCGCTTCTAGGTTGGCGATCGCTTGCGGCTTCTCCAGCTTTGCCAGCACGGGAATGTTCGCGCCTTTCTCCTTCAGCAGTGCCTTCAAAATTTGGATGTCTTCCGGTTTGCGGACAAAGCTGAGGGAAATAAGATCAACCTCTTGCTCAACGCCAAAGTCCAAATCGCGCTTGTCTTTCTCGGTCATTGAAGGCAGCCGCAGATTGAGGGTCGGAAAGTTAACCCCTTTATGGCTCCTCAAAACGCCGCCTGACACCACTGTGCATTCAACCGCAGTGCCATTCACCTTCTCCACTCGCAGTTCCAGCAGACCGTCATCCAAAAGCACCTGCGTTCCAGGTTCGGCTTCCTCTGCGACATAGGCATAGTCAATGCTAACGGTATTGGGTTGCCCAGTATGGTCGGCGATCGGCACCAGAGTCAAACTATCGCCCTCTTGGAGCAATATTCCTTCTGCTGGCAACTCTCCCACCCGAATTTTGGGACCTTGCAAATCTTGTAGCAACATCAATGGCAAATCCAATTCTTCGGAAACAGACCGTAACCGTTTAATTCGCTCAGCATGATCCGCATAGTTGCCATGCGAGAAGTTAAGTCGTGCCACATTCATGCCCGCCAGCAGCATCTTCCGCATCATTTCAGGAGAATCGCTTGCCGGACCGATCGTCACCACAATCTTGGTGCGATGAATCAAGGGTTTCATATCAGTCCTTCCTTTTTCGCCATGTACAACATCAAGTCGATGACACAAGCAGAGTCGCCCCACTCATTGTCATACCAAGCCAACACTTTGAAGAAATTGGGATTTAAGCCCATGCCAACTAGGGCATCGAAAATACTAGAACGAGGATCGGTGAGGAAATCTGTGGAACCCATTGCTTCATCGGTATAACCCAGAATGTCCTTGAGGGGGGAGCAAACGGTCTAATTTACCAAGTGAGCTTCACATCGCTATTAGTTTGGCTGTAGTCTGGCACTTCTACCTGAACAGAGGGCGCTTTCCAGATATTCTCGCGGTAATCGCTAATGGAGCGATCGCTGGAGAATTTGCCAATTCTCGCTACGTTCAAGATGCACATCCGAGTCCAATGATCCTGATCGCGGTATGCTCGGCTTACCCCATCCTGACACTCCACGTAGGATTGATAATCGGCAAACAATAGATATTGATCCTGGTGGAGCAGAGAATCTACTAAGGGTTTGAACAGGTTAGTGTCGCCGTGAGAGAAGAAGCCAGAGGAAATGCGATCGATGACCAACTTCAGTTCGTCATTGCTGTTGTAATAATCCCAAGGGTTATATCCAGCCGCTTTTTTGGCTTTCACCTCATCCACATTGAGTCCAAACAGGAAGAAGTTGTCGGCTCCAACTTCCTCGCGAATCTCGACGTTGGCTCCATCCAGGGTGCCGATCGTCAGTGCCCCGTTCATAGAAAACTTCATGTTGCCTGTGCCAGAGGCTTCTTTACCCGCAGTGGAGATTTGCTCGGATAAGTCAGCCGCCGGAAAAACGCGCTGAGCATACTTGACGTTGTAATCTTCTAAGAAGAAGACTTTTAGCCGACCCCGCACATCAGAATCATTGTTGACCACATCGCCGATTGAGTTAATCAACTTGATGATCAACTTCGCCATGTAGTAACCCGGAGCCGCCTTACCACCCACGATAAAAGTACGGGGCGCGATATCGAGATCAGGATTTGCCTTCAACCGATTGTAGAGAGTGACGATGTAAAGGGCTAACAGGTGTTGCCGTTTATATTCGTGAATCCGCTTCACTAGAATGTCAAACAGCGAGTTAGGGTCAAGTTCAAAGTTGTATTTGGCGTGGATATAGTTGACCAAATCTTGTTTGACCGCTTGTTTCACCTGGCGAAACTCATGCCGGAAATTTCCATCATGGGCAAAGTTCTCTAGTTGCCGCAGTTGATCGAGATGTTTCATCCAGCCATCCCCGATTTTGCTAGTAATCAGGGTTGCCAATCGTGGGTTGCTTAAGACCATGAACCGTCGAGGAGTCACCCCATTGGTCACATTGGTTAGTTTCTCTGGATACATCTCGTAGAAGTCGTGCAAGACGGTCTTCTTCAGCAGTTCAGTGTGCAGTTCAGCAACTCCGTTAATGGCGAAACTGCCGACGCAAGCGAGGTTTGCCATCCGCACATAGCGCGACCCACTTTCATCAATGATCGACATACGACGAATGCGATCGCCATCATCGGGAAACTTAAGTCGAATCTCGTCGATAAAGCGGCGGTTGATTTCGTAAATCAGTTCCAAATGCCGGGGCAATAAACTGGCAAACATCTCCAGAGACCAACGCTCTAGAGCTTCTGGCAACAAGGTGTGATTGGTGTAAGCGAAGGTTTTGGTGGTAATGTTCCAAGCTTTATCCCAATCAAATCCATGCTCATCTAGCAAGAGCCGCATCAGTTCAGCCACACCGATCGTCGGATGGGTGTCGTTCAACTGCACCACAAATTGTTCGTGGAAGCGCTCTAACGTCAGTTTTTTTAGCTGCATGATCCGAATCATGTCTTGCAGCGAACAGGACACAAAGAAAAACTGTTGCTCCAGTCTCAGTTGTTTGCCCTGATCGGATTCATCATTCGGGTAAAGAATTTTGGTGATATTTTCACATTCACTCTTCTCGTGAACCGCTCCAAAGTAATCGCCCTTGTTGAACGCCTCAAAGTCAAACGATTCTGGGGCTTCGGCTTTCCAAAGCCGCAAAGTGTTCGTGGTGTTGGTTTGGAAGCCTAAAATCGGCGTGTCGTATGGAACACCTTTAACCACTTTGTAAGGCACCCAGCGAGTCCGGTAGTGACCATACTCATCGGTATACGCTTCAGTATGTCCGCCCAGCTTGACCTCTACTTCCGATTCGGGACGAACCACTTCCCAGGGGTTGCCATACCGCAGCCATTTGTCTGTGATTTCGACCTGCCAGCCATCTTTGAATCGCTGGTCAAAGATACCGTATTCGTAGCGGATACCATAGCCGATCGCGGGAATTTCTAGCGTTGCCATCGATTCTTGATAGCAAGCGGCTAACCGTCCTAACCCACCATTGCCCAGCCCTGGCTCTTCTTCCTGCTCTAGCACATCCACCAAGTTGAGTCCCAACTCTGCCACTGCTTGGTTGACAACATCATAAAGCCCCAGATTGATCAGATTATTGCCCAGTTGCGGACCCATTAAAAACTCGGCAGACAGGTAAGCGACAATCCGAGATGTCTTTTCTAAATAGGTTTGGTTGGTGTTGAGCCACCGATTTAGCAAGCGATCGCGCACGGTATACGCCAACGCCATGTAGTAATCATTTTGGGTGGCAACTTGGGGAAACTTCGCCTGAACGTAATACAGGTTATCCAAAAACGCTCGCTTGATTGTTTCGACACTAATGCCAGTGCGATCGTCTTCAATTTGAATAGGGTTGGGAACAATAGTAGCCATACCTTAACTTTCTCCTGTTAATTTTAAGTGAGGGATAGGTAATAGGAATTCAGCTATCTGTCATGGGTCATCAGCTATGACAGACGATTGATGCTTGTTAAACATCGGCTTCGGTAGAGGCAGGAGATTGATAGACGACTCCGTACTTCAAGAGTTTTCCTTGCTCAACCTCGGTGATGTTAGTCAAGGTGATAGTGGCGATATTTTCCAGTGCGTTGCAGCTAAAGAATCCTCGGTGGACTGTAATCACTACATCAGGAAGGAACTGTAAGAGTTGAAAAAACATCGCCTTGGACGATAATGCCTGACAAGTTTTGAAGAACAGTTTCCCTTCCTAATTCATAACCATCAGTATTGAGATAGCCAATCTTGCAAGATATTAGCCGCCTCGATCGCTCCTGAGATATCAATCAAGTCACCTGGGACTTGTGTTGAGCAGAATCATATCAGGCTTCATTTGGTCCAAAGGATTTGAATTGATTAAATCTTGGTTAAATAATGAATAAATCTCACCCAACAAAGAAAAATTCAGTCCGATAATATCGGAGTTAGTCAGACGTTCTGTTCAATCTACTCTATTCAATCTACATAGTGCAGGCAATGTGCGACTTTTCTAAAATGTCTGCCAAGACTGCCCCCACCCTAAATCCCTCTCCCAGAGCAGCAATTCCAAATTCAAAAAAGCTAAGCGCATAGAGCAAATCATTTTGAGCGAAGAGGGTATAGGTCTTTCCCACAAACAAGGTTCCTCCTGCCTGCGGATCTCCAGTTACGTTGAGAATTTGTTGGGCGCGATCGGCTATCGTTCGCGTTTGTTGTTGCCAGTCGGTTTTATCCTGAGCCATGACAGCTAAATCTTGCTCATTTGGAAGAGTGCCATTTTGAGTGAACACTTTCCCTATTCCTTCAATTTCCTTCAGGTGAGCTTCTGAGCGTCCGACATCTCGCGCTTGCTTGTACCAGTCGCGTAATTCCTGACGAAACCTTAGCAGTTGTGCGTTCCAGTCCTTGCCCTGGGTTGGAGTCGTGGAAGTCACATTAGCAACGGATGTGCCCAGTTTCTGGGTTAGCCTGCGACCATCAACATCATTATCAAAGGCAGCAACGACGCTGCCTCCCCGATCCACAACAGCTTGTAAAGCCCGGATTGGTACTGTCCCTTTGCTATCTGTAGAGAGATAAATGGTTCGTCCCTGACGTAGTAGAGCTTTTTCTAAAATCGACAGAGAAATCGCATCAATGGGTGCTTCTGTGACCACAACTCGCCCGACTTCTCCTTTACCGACTCCAAGCCAGAACCAGCCATTGTCTTTGCTAGAACCAGGAGCCAATCCTTTGAAGTCTCCTGCTGTACCTCGTAAAGCTGCTCCGGTTGTTTCCAGGCGATCCCAGGTAGGAGTGTTATTAAAAGTCTGGCGTAGAAAGACAGCATTGGCGCGATCGTCAGCGTATACCAGTCCTTGATGATGCAATTTATCGACCCAATTCGCTGGCAACCCACGAGTTTGAGTGAGATACTGCCGCACTTGCTCCCAGGTTGTTTCATTTGAAGCTGGAAGTTCTAGAGATTTAGGTTGGGTTAATTCCGGCAAACTTTGAATGGGAATAGAGTGCTGTTCTTTTTGCTCTTTCAGCCATTCCACTGCCGTTTTGAAGTCCCAGTTTCGCACTGCCATTGCCAGACTGATGGCTCCAACTCCTCCTTGTTCAGTCTTCCAATCCATGAATTTATTGTCGGTAATGCTGATGATATGTGGCTTCTCGCGGTGTCCATCCACTTCGATCTGAGCGAACCATTTAGATTTATCGCTGCGATCGCGCTCTAAGCCCAAACTGGCAGCAACGGCTGGCAAATCTAGATTTCTCACAGAATCCGCTAGTGTTGTTAGTTCCGGATCAACAGAATAGGCTGCGATTGATGCAACAGTTTGTGATTCTGGAGGATTCGCTTCTATAAGTTCGGTTTGCGTCTCCAGAAGGGGAATGGGACGAGCATTTTTGCCCCACCAGTCCTCACAGATGACAGCCTCAACCTCTACAGGCATATCGGTCAAAAAGTGTTGTCCTGCCTCCAGCATGGCTTGCATCGGAAGTTGACCCGCTCGATCTGCTTGGGCGATTGGCACTTCCAGCACAATCTCGTCATGCACTTGCATCAACAGTTTGGCATCCAACTTTTCGGACAAGGAATCTCGTGCTTCGCGGAAGTTTGCGATCGCTAACTTGGTAATTTCAGCAGAGGTTCCCTGAATCGGGGCATTGATAATTTCCGTGAAAGGAGCCTCCCCGTCCCAGTGCCGCAAACGTCCACCCAAGGTGCAGCAGGAGGCAGCATGTTCTTGCTTGACGCGATCGTGCCAGTTTGAAAGTCCAGGATAGGTCTTAAAGAATTGCTCCCGATACTGTTCGGCTTTTGGAAGGAATAGGGACACTCCATAATTAGTGCGGGTATAGTGCCGACAGAAGCTCTGGGCTTACGGGTTAAGTACTGGGCTATCCATCCCTCCAATCTTGATTCGTCGATCCAGAAGATAAGGCTTCCCCGCTGCTTGAGTCTAGCGGTATACTCAGACCGATTGCGGATTCGGTATTGAGACTTCATGGCACGTTTTTGTATGGTAATTGAAACTTACTATGTCTCTCTCGCCCGCAATACCTCTTTTATGCAACAACGCCATTCGTTGGGCACAAACCCATGACGCAAAGCAGTGATATGCCAAGTTCTTGGCAATCTATCACAATAAAACAGCCGGGAGTTCATGCAATCTTACAACAGGTTGCCGAGGCTATTTATACAGAAATAAATGACGCGGTCTCTGTGAATCCACAACAAGAAATTCAGATTGAACAGGCGATCGCTCTCGATTTTCTAAAACGACAAGAGGACAAGGTTGTTTTCGCTGAATCAGTTCTACGAGCGGACTATCTGCTTGAGTATGCTATTAACGGCTTGATCTCGACTTGGGATGATATAGGCACTTTTTTAGATACTGTTGACCATCTTTGTCGCGTTAGTATTCTACTTGGATACGATCGTGCTCTTGGCGCTCAGTCGTTATGCAATTTAGCACATGAACACGGTAAAGATTTGATCAGTCGTGTCAATGAAGCTGCCATTCTAAGAAGCACAGAAGCAGTTTCCCATGAGCATTTCTGGCACTTATATGATTCGTTCTGTGCAGCATTGTCTGACCTTCGCCCTGAACCAAAGCCTTTAGCCGATGCACTGGAGATTATTGAAAGCGTTAACCCTAATGCCGGAAAGGTTCAATATGAGATGCAGGGCTTACTGATGCAATCTCAAGAGATTGTTGAGGCTTTTTATCAAGAATTTATAAGTCGTTCAAATCCACTCTTCATTGAATTTATATTCACAACGTTACTTATTCTCAGTCAGTTTGATCGGGAGCATGTCAGGTTTGCGAGCCTATCAGTCCATTGAGATAAGCACAGCGATGGGCTAGTACCTGAGGAACGTTGTCAGCATTCCACTGGGCACCTGAAATTTGAATGCGACGGTCAATTTGCTTAATTGCAGGTTGAACACTAAACGCTTTGAA
This sequence comes from Leptolyngbyales cyanobacterium, assembly GCA_038250345.1. Taxonomy (GTDB): domain Bacteria; phylum Cyanobacteriota; class Cyanobacteriia; order Leptolyngbyales; family Leptolyngbyaceae; genus ULC077BIN1. The sequence continues at coordinate 938 of JBBSCL010000037.1, read as the reverse complement.
CCACAGCGGCAAACTTACCTGTAGGAGCATTACCGTGACTCCGGCAGTTAGAAGGATTTCCAGCGACCTAACGCCGAGAGCGCTCCAATTCCCAGTCGTCATCGGCTGTGAGTTCGGTTGGTTCTGCTGGACAAGTTTCGGCTGGTTCTGAAATCTCATCTCCGTCGATGCTTCTATTTCCTGCAACAAAGTCATTAAATGAACGTCCATCGCTTCCAGTCTCCGGCTCTGGTCTTCCAGTTTCCGTCGCAGCAAGAACATCGCTCTGGGTATTGGCTTGACCCAACGATTCAATTCCTCGATCTGAGCCGCTGTCGCCAGGTTGGGCTGCTCCAATTTCCATTCCTGCCAGATATCCTCCAGAGGTTCTGTGCTGGTAGTTAGCGGCAGTTGCCCGGAGTTTGTCGCGGAAACGGATGAGGGGATTGGGGGCGCAAGTTGAGTGGGTGGGCTGGCTGAATTGGTTACTGCTGTAGCTGAGGGCTGTTTCACCAAGGTTGGGGGTTGGGATTTGACTTTCTCCCGCATTTCTGGAAAGAACATCGTGAACTCCTTTGGTATAGCGGCGTTGCCCCTGAGTGTTGGAGCAGAGGATTAGGTTAGGGTGATGATCGATCGCGGTGTCAATCGCAGCAATGCTGACTTGTCCCGGTGGCAGTAGGGCAAGATGTTCGATCTCCTCTCGCCGGATGATGATGACTTGCTTGGCGATTTAGCGTAACGAATTAGCGATCGCCCGTCTCAACCTGATCAATCAACGCCTCGTATGATGGGACAGGGCATTACGATTGATCAATCGACCTAGCTTTCCCCGTTCTCAGCGGCGATCGCGTCGTCAATTTCTTCTGTGTTTTGAGTGTAGTAGGTGCAAACCGCTTTCAAGTCATCTCTAGTCAACTGGGGATAGTCACCCGGCAAGTTTGCATCTGAACAACCCT
>JBBSCL010000036.1:0-12377 GCA_038250345.1 Leptolyngbyales cyanobacterium | reverse complement strand
CAGGGCAATCTTGCTCACGCGATCGATGAAACACTCTATGACTAATGCCGTGTTCATTGATACTTGGGGTTGGCTGACCTTAAACGATGCAGGAGAACGGAGACATCAAGAAGTCGCTGAGTTGTATCGTACCTTGATTGTCCAAAACACTCTTTGTTACACCACTTCCTTTGTTCTGGATGAAACATTTACGCTGTTTTTCAAACGCCTCAATTCCTATCAAGCTCAGCAGGCAATGCTTCAACTATCCGCAGCATTTTCCACGGATTCATTTCAATTGATTTACATTGATGAACGTCGGTTTGCTCAAGCCCAAACATTGCGATTGAAATATATTGACAAGCCTCAAATCTCCTTCACTGACTTAACCTCAATGGTGGTCATGCAGGAATTCAATCTTCAGCGTGTCGTAACCGAAGATGCTCATTTTGTTCAAGTCGGGATGGGATTTGAGCGCATCCCTTGAAACAACAATGAAGCTGCCCTCTCAGCGGGTCTACGTTTTATTAAATGGCTTGCTTGACGGGCACTTGTGCCATCTGTGATTCCAAAATTGCGCCGTAGAGCGGGCTAGTTTGCATTAACTCCTCGTGAGTGCCTTGTGCCATCAATTGCCCTTTGTCCATTAGAAAAATGCGATCGGCGTTTTGCACGGTGCTGATGCGTTGGGCAACGACAAAGGTAACGCAGGCGCGGCGGCGCATCAGATCATCCAGTGCCGTCTGAATTTGGGATGCGGTCTGGGCATCTACCGCCGAGGTGCTGTCATCCAAAATCAGAATGCTGTAGTCGGTCAGCAGGGTTCGGGCGATCGCCACCCGCTGCTTTTGTCCCCCCGATAAGCCCACGCCGCGCTCTCCCACAATGGTTTCATAGCCATCGGGCAATGCGGCAATAAAGTCGTGAATTTGTGCGGTGGTTGCCGCCTCAATTACTTGCTCTAGGGTGGCGTTGGGCTTGGCGTAGGCAATGTTTTCTCGCAGGGTGCCCGAAAACAGCGTCGTTTCTTGAAAGACAATGCCAATGTGCGATCGCAAGCTTGCCAGGGTCAGATCTCGCACATCCCGCCCATCAATCCGCACGGCTCCCGTTGTCACATCATAAAAGCGCGGAATCAGGTTCATAATCGTGCTTTTGCCCGAAGCCGTCATGCCCAACACGGCGATTAATTCCTTCGGTTTCGTTTCAAATGACACGCCCTTAAGCGTTTCAGTCGTCGCTCCCGGATAGCGAAACGACACATTTTCAAAGGTGATTCTGCCGCTACAGATTTCAAACGGCACCGCACCGGGGCGATCGCGAATTTCCACCTTGGCATCCACCACTTCATAGACCCGTTCCGCAGATGCCGCCGCCTGAGCGATCGCGGGTGCCGCAAAGCCAATCAGCAAAATCGGCTGCAAAATCACCAGCAAATAGGAGTTAAACGCGACCAGTTCGCCAATCGAAAACTTGCCGCCAATCACCTGTGCCCCGCCATAGCCAAACACGACCAGCGTGACCAAATTGCTCAGCAAAAAAATCAATGGAAACGTATTGTGGATCGCTCGAATAGTTTTCATATTCGCCGTCACCAGCGACTCATTCAACGCCGTATAGCGCTGTGCCTCGGTAGACTCCCGCACAAAGGCTTTCACCACCCGTACCCCCAGCAAGTTCTCCTGCAAAATGGCATTCAGGTCGCTTAATTGTTCCTGCACTTGGCGAAACAGTTTGCCGTTGCGCGTTAGAAACCGGGCTAATAGCCAGCCAGACATGGGCACAACCGTCAGCGTAATCAAGGCTAGCTGCCAGTTCATCACTAGCAAAATCACGGCAATCGTCACCAGCGTCACCACCGAGCTAAGCACCTGAATCAGACTGGTGCCTAAGAACGTGCGAATTTGCTCAATGTCGCTGGTGACGCGGGTTAGCAGTTGCGACGTTTGCGCCTGATCGTGATAGCTAAAGCTGAGGGTTTGAATTTTGCTAAAAATCCGGTTTCGCAAATCATAGGCAACCCCTTGAGAAGCGGCTTCTGCCCAAAAGCTTTGCCCAAAGTTGAACACGCCACGGGCGATCGCGGTCACCACCATTGCCCCCGCGCTGTACAACACAATTTGCAGATCTTGTTTGGCAATTCCCTGGTCAATCCCCCAGCGAAACAGTTGCGGAGTCACCGCATTCGCCGCCGTCAACAGCAGCAGGCTAAAGAATGCGCCCAGCGATAACCAACGGTAAGCCCTCAAACTTTTCAGCACCCGCTGAAGCGACTTCATCGAGGAATCTGGAGTGTCTGACTGCTGCATGGCGATCGCTGAGCCTCACGTTCTTAAGAAGCTCCTTTAACTTACCAGTCTATGCAGGAGGCATGTCGTTCAATCTATCAAAGAAGTTTTTTCAAGGTTAGATGATATTCCTCAAATTCAATTTGCTGCTGAAATATTCATGTAACTGTTCATTCAGACAATAAATTTGTTCAGTTCTTGCACAAGCAGATGGACTGTTGTTGATGGATTATCTGTTACTGGCTTTTGAGGCTCGTACTGCTGAAGAAGTTTTTCAGCATTCTTGATGGCAACAATCTGTTTTTCAATCAAGTCATTATAAATAGTTAAACTATTTTTTTCATACTTTTTACCCAGCAGAGATGTCAGTTTTACACGATAGTCCTTTCTAGAAATTCCAGAGTTAAGAAAGTCAAAATGCAAAACATACCATAATTCAAAAGCTTCATTTGAATAGGCTACTTTAAAGTCATAACTTTCAGCGCTATGGATAGCATTATTGAAATCTTCCTCAGTCCAAGAATCACGGTCAAATACACACCAAACTTGATCATGTTCTCCCTGCTCTTTAAAGATTTTAGCACTCTGAACTAGCTTACTTGGGTTTTCTCCTAAACCTTGTATCTCCATTACATCTTTAGGTACACGAAATTCTCTGAAGTAGTTCGGCTCGGTTTTCTTCCCCTCGCATACAATGAGAAACCTTTGCTTAACTTCTCTAACATCAACCTTTCTGAGTGAATAACCTCTAGTGTTTCTTGTATTCTTAGGCATGAGAATCTACTAAATGAGTTAGATTTCCAATATATGGAACTGCACCATATCGACCCTTTATGTAGTCACTCTCAAATGAAGCATCATTGCGTACGTTGTACTCAGCTAGAGAATATAAGTCTGTTGCACCATATTTATTTTTCTCCGTAAACCATATTTGATCTCTACGAAAAAGCTTATTACTGAGTAGATTAGTATCATGAGTCATGAATATTAACTGGGAATTTTTAGGATTCATCTCATTTGAATTAAATAATTCAACAATTGCAAGACTAATTAGAGGGTGAAGGCTTGCATCAAGCTCGTCAACAATCAAAATTTCGCCTTGCTTAAGCGTATTCATTAATGGTCCAGCTAAAGCAAAAACTTTGCGTGTGCCCTCAGATTCGTGACTATCTAGATCAAATTCTTCCAGTGATTTATAGTTGCCATCTTTATCAAACTTTCTATGCATTGTACTAATTGAAGTTGCTTTACCTCTGCCAACTTTAACAATTAGTTTTTTGAGTTCGTCTGGCATATCACCAGGTAAGGAATCGATTGTAAAATCTTTTTGTTCAACTTGAATTTCACCAATACCTAAATCAAGCGTTCTAACCAACTGAAGAATCTCATTTTTGGTTTCGTTATTTATTAAACAACTGACTGTATAGTCCAAATAGGCATGATCGTTTAGCCCAGAAATAATATTTAGGTTATTAGTAATCCACTCTAAAATTCTTTCTGCAATCTCAACGTTAAATTGAGCAGAGACAGACAAAAAAAGCGCGTTAGCTCTCGTTTTTTGTTGAATTCCGTCAGCCTTATAATTCTTAGATGTTTTAATGCTATCGAGTTCACGCTCAAACAGTTTCGTTTCTCTTAGTTTTGGAACATAAAATAACCACTCCGAGATGATGCGCTCTTGGTTTGCCTTAAACCCATATCTATACTTTCGACCATCCATTAAAAATACCAACTCAAAGCAGGATGGCTCCCCCTCGGTTTCTGTGCTTAGTCTGAAAGGTTCAACATCAATTTCATCTATACTCTGGGTTTCTTTTGAGGAATTAACCATAAACCATTTCATAAAGCTTAATGCTTTGGCAAGATTGCTTTTACCGCTAGCATTTGCTCCATATATTGCAGCACTCTTGAGTAGCCTCAAATCATCATCTATTGCAAAAGTATTGCTATCGTCAAGCTTTTTATCTTTTGCAACAACATTTGCAGCCACCATGCTAAAAGTGACCTTCTCCTTAAAAGATCTATAGTTGCCGACACTAAACTCAATAAGCATGGCTTTTGCCTCACCTTAAATGGCAAATCTGTGAAAAAATCACAAATACATACAACAATAACAGTCCTTCAGGAAAAGTGCTAACTGTTAGATTGCTTCATCCCGTATACAAGTACTGAAGGTCATGCTGAACCGTTGTTAAGATTGCGTGTTTTATTAACCTGGAGTATAAAAAAATATGAAAAATGGAGAGTAACGGAGTCGAACCGATGACCTCTGCGGTGCGATCGCAGCGCTCTACCAACTGAGCTAACTCCCCAAACATGGACTCTAAGCTTAGCCATTTTATCATCGACTAGCAGAGAAGAGGTTTAAGCCGCAACGAGATCGTAGGTTTGGCGAACCCGGTCTAGCTCCAAATCGGAGAGGTAATCCACCGTCCAATTGGCACAGCGTTGCAGCATATGAAACGGGTAAGTGTTGGCAACCCCAACGACTGGAATGCCTGCTTTTTTGGCGGCTGTGATCCCAGCAAACGTATCTTCGATCGCCAAGCAATTCGCAGGCGCTAAATTGAGCGCTGGATAGACTTCATTCAACCGCTTTACAGCTAAGAGATAGCCATCGGGTTCTGGCTTGCTCGGAATGGGTTCATCACCGGAGACAATCACCGGAAACTCGTCAGTCAATTCAGCCCGTGCCAAAACTGTTGCGACTTCCGATCTCAGCGCACCAGTGACCATCGCAACTTTGAGTTGTGCTGCGTGAATGTTGAACAAAATGTCGGGCAAGCCTACATAGATCGGCAGTTTTTCTAAATTGATGAGTTCTTGCTGATAGGCAGCGGATTTGCGGCTGATGAGTCTATCTAGGTCTGCATCAGACAAAATTCTGCTGCGGCTGGCAAATAGGTCTGTGAGGCAAGCGCGATCGCTGCGTCCTAAGCAAATTTGGCGCAGTTCTCCCCGTTTGGGTCGCAAATTTTCTTCAATCAACAACTGATCAATCAGCTTGTTGTGAATTGCCTCATCGTTGATGATCACACCATTGAAGTCAAACAGAACGGCTTTCAGCATCTTTAGCAACAGTAATCCCTTCTATGATGCAACCTATCACATTGCAGAGGCTCAATTTCATTACCAATCAACCGCACTTCGCACTCTTCTGCTATTTAGGGCTGCGATGTTTCGGTTTTAACACTCTCGACTCGATCGCAAATGGTGGAATGTCCTCTAGTTCTGCATCTACCAGGTTATATTGCTCACACACCAGACTGAGACGACTTCCAGGCGTTTTCACAGCATTCACCGAATGAGTTAAGTCGCCTTGAAACCATAGAAGCATACTAAGCTGCGGCTTAATCTGCCCCACTTGCTGCCGATGGTTTCGCAGCACCAGTTCACCGCCCTGAAGCGCGTCCGGCACCTGCACATACAGCACACTGACGATCGCAGGCGGATCAATGGTTTTGCAATAGGAGCGCAAGGAGCGATCGATATGCGGATCAACGCGGGAGCCTTCGTTAAGTAAGAGCGGATTTAGGTAAAACGCATTGCAGCTTGGCTCAAGCGCTAGATTCAGGTAAGAACTGAAAAACGGAAACTGGCGTTCTACTTCGGCAAGCTGCGATCTCTGAAACGCGATCGAAAACCCCTTGGTGCCCACAAAATCGCGGTTGAGATTATTCACTGCAAAGTAAGGGCACGCCAAAATCTCGCCCGTCAAATCGTGAAGATAAGCGGCAGAAAACGCATTTGACTGTTGACGGTAGTAGCTCACGGTTGGGAGGGTTCAGGGGAAAGGGGAAAGGGAAAAGGGGAAAGGGAAAAGGGAAAAGGAAGAGGGTATATCTTACAGCGATTTTTAGGCGAGTAGACCCCTGTGGGCTGGCGACGGGACAATTGAAGAAAGGGATCACAAAACTCAAAAGGCTGGTTTTCCGGGTCATTTCGGGTAATCATTGATCCAGCATAGCTATTGACTCAGGAGCATAGTGTCATGAACCTCTGGGATATTGGGGTGGGGGCGATTTCGTTAAATCCAGAAACGTATCGGCAATTGGTACAATCGCCTTCTGGTGGACTCATATCCCTAGGAGTGCTGCTGTTAGCTGGCTTATCTGAAGCGATCGCTCAAGGAATTGTGCTGTTTGTCAACCGAGTGAAACCGCTGCGGTTTGTGCTGAGCTTGGCGATCGCGTCGATTTTGGTCGTCTTCGGCTTTTTGTTTTGGGCAGGTAGCACCTGGATTGTGCTCAAACTCTTTTTTAACACCCCTGCCCCCTTCGCCCAACTCCTGATTACGCTTGCCGTCTCCTTTGCGCCCAAAGTCTTTAGCATCTTTATTGCGCTGCCCTATCTGGGGGTGCCCATCTCTATCATCCTTTCCATTTGGAGCTTTCTTGCATTCTTGGTCGGCATTCGAGCCACACTCGGCTTAGATTTGTGGCAAGGATTTTGGTGTGGCGTATTGGGTTGGGCAGTGCTGCAACTGTTGCAACGAACCGTAGGGCGACCCGTTGCCAATATCGGAAAATGGATTCGCAACTCAGTAGCAGGAGTGCCGCTGGTGACTGACTTAAAAGATCTAGAGCGGATCATTGCACAGGGGCGGCGATCGTGAGCAACCGTAAAATCTCTCGCTGGATTGGGCTAGGTTTCTTTGCCCTCGTCCTCACTTTGGTGATAGGGTTCAGTACCGTGATTCAGGGCGTTTGGCTAGCAATCACCCTAACCCTAGCGGGCTTAGCCGCAACCTGGAACTTTTCCTTACAAATTATTTTCATCCTATTCATCACCCTAATGTTTGCCGGATTGCTGATTCCCTTGGAAGCATTGGGTTGGTGGGCAGGCTGGTATGACGATGACTTAGATACCGCAAGCTACCCCGGCACGTTAGAAGAGCCAATTCCTGAAAATACTGACATCCGCAAATATGTGATTTATCTGGATGGGATCTGTCAATCTCATTCCCAATATTTGCCCGAAGTGGAGATTTTTTTGAATGAGTTAGCCGCTGCTTTACCCGATGACATTGCTCTAATTCGCGGTCTGATGCCTTACAGCGTCCTGAATAAGCCCCTGACTGAAGATCGCTGGCTATCCTTCCTCTGGCGCAAAGCTGACCATTATCAAATGACCGCTTCCGGGGGCATTTTTGGTCTCTTAATTGGAGTCACAATCAACATTCGTAACACGTTGATTGTAGGCGTAGCAGCCGATCAGCGCTATGGACCGATCTACAACCAGGCAACGGCTCAAATGATTTACGATAGCCTGATTCATCATGGCTATTGGCGAGGATGTGGCATCCCCATCACAATTTTGGGCTACAGCGGCGGTGGACAAATGGCTGCGGGAGCGGCTCCTTATGTGAAACGGGCACTAGCAGCCCCAATCGATTTGGTGTCTTTGGCAGGAGTGATTAGCGGTAATCATAATCTGCTGGCTGTGGAGCATCTCTATCACATCGTTGGCGACAATGATTTGGTCGAGAAACAGGGTCCAGTGATCTTTCCGCGCCGTTGGAAGTTGCTGTTTTTGTCTTACTGGAATCGGGCAAAGGCACGGGGCAAAATTAGTTTTATTTCACTCGGACCTGTGGGGCACAATGCCGCCAAGGGTCCCTATGGGGCAGAAGCGCGACTGCCAGACGGACGAACGCATCTACAGCAAACAGTGGAAGTGATTTCTGGCATTCTCCAGGGAACTTCGGCGGTGGTGTCGGCGGCTAGGGCAACCACGCCTAGTCACTACGATTTATATCAGCAAGCTGCTTTTAATCGACCAGAGTTTTACCCACTGGATCAAACAGTTGATCCTGATTTATACCAGGCGATCGCGCCCTGGATGGGACGATTAATTCTTCCCACTCCTCAAGAGCGTTACAGCCTGCGAGGAGTCTGGTTTGAAGTGCATCACGCTCCAATGGAATATCAGCATTTGATCGGAAAAGTGATTCCCCTCTGCTGGAGCAGCGATGCCGCAACTCAGCGATTTGTGAAGACAACAACCAAAGCCGTGCATTTTAGCCAAGAAGCCGAAGATAGCCAGCGGCAAGGCGTAATTCACCCCAATCGCCTTAATCATTGGCAGCAGGTTGATCCATTAGAATCGCTGGCAGGCGCACGCCCCAACGATGATGTAATCGTAGCGTTGACCGACTTTGTAGACGTGCAATCCGCAGATCATAGTCAAGAGCATCACCCTGCTTATGGGCTGCGGATTAACCGAGAACCATTGCAAATCACTGGGCGCTACTATGGTTTAGTCAAAATTCTTCAGGTTGCCGAACTTCAATCTCAGACAGCAGTAGAAACCTTAACAATCACCAACGCAGCTTCAACGCCGATCCCTGCTGCTCCTGCAATTCAAACCTCTCGACTATTTCGGGTGGCTCACTACGATCGCGCCACTCAGCAATTTGACGGCGTTGAAGAAATCGTTTCCTTTCCCCAAGTTGTTTTGTCCAAATATGGCAGCTATCCATCCACAACTCGCGATATTGAAAGAATGTCGCTGAATGAGACGGGATGGTACATCTATGGCGCGAAAGATGCCAATGGAATGTTTGTCGTGCAGGCGATCGCACCCCGCGCCCTTTTCCGTCTCTTGCCAGATAAAGTCATCATCGGCAAACAAGAATCTTGGCGTTACCTCAAAAAACAAGCATGGCAAGTCAAAGGCAAAAAGGGACAAATTAAATCCGTAATGTTGGTAGGGGAGGAGGAAACAGGAAACAGGGAACAGGGAACAGAGGATGCAATACCTGACCACACCCTGAAACCTGTTCGCGTAGCGTCTCCGCAGGAGTTAACCCGAAGTCTGGAACCTCTATCTCCTGCTTCACAATTTTGGAATGAAGGCGATCGCGCCCTTGTCCTTCATGTGTACGGGGGCATCGGCGGCAAAAACCGAGAACCCGCCGCAAGAACTCCCATTTTCTTTGGACATTCTTCTTATGGGATAGCGACGGTGATTCGGGAGCCGCTGGCGGATGAATTAAAGTTTGACATTCAATACCATCAGGTTTACACCCATAACATTGACGGCATTATCGCTGGACGATTTGCGTGGAATCGATTTATGGGCGATCGCCAGATAGGCTGGCTGGGCAACCGTCCCGTGTGCGATGTGCTGATCAAATTGGAGTCGTTTACAGGCGCATTCGATGTCTATGGCAAGAAATATTCTGTGCTAAATGTGCTGCTTTATGAGCTTGAAGTGATGATTGCACGATACCGAATTGGCGATGGCACGGGCGGCACCTATGTGGGACCGGCTCACAATTGCTGTCAGGATTCTAATCAAGCTCTGTATGCGGCACTTAAGCGAGTTCGTAATGCGATCGAATCTGATCCTAAATTTGTGGAAGAACTGCAAGACGACCCCGGTGAGGCAGAGCGGTTTGAGCACCTGATAAAACTGACGGAAGGAATGCGGCGAAAACTGCTGCCGTTTGGTGCTGCGCGGGCTGATTGGTCTAATAATGAATTCAACTTGGGGATTAGCCCGGAGGAAGACTTTTTTCAAGGAATATCGGTGGGTTTGCGAAGCTGGCGAACTCTATTGCCGCGCGTTGCCAGTGAGGCGATCGCGAAACAGTTCCTAGATCAAGGTGCCACTCTATGGGTTTTGCGAACCAACCAAATCGGCGGCAATGATCCCGATATTGAACCGATCGCCCCAACGCAATTTGGCTGGTAAAACGTTTAATCTATCAAAGGTTCAGTTTTATTCGGTCATGGTTCACCATTCTCCTCTAAACGAAATCGTTTCTGAAGAATTGGATTCAGAATAATCAACTTCACTCCAAATCCCTCTCCTGTTCGAGAGGAGCTTTTAGCGGTTTTGCTGCCCTTGTCCACAGGAGAGGGCGTTGCGTCACTAGACCTCTTGCGCGAATCTTTGCCCTCACCCAAATCTTGCAGACGAAGGGTTGGGGGATATAGCTTGCTTCCTGTAGGGTGGGCTGCTTTTGTATTTATGCAAGAGATCTACAAAATTTCAACAAAAAACCGACAGTTTCGTAAGAAATCTGCCGGCTAGTCGTGTGTTCCCTGTTGATGACTCGGCTTTAAAAGTTGAGTCTTCATAAGTATGTCTTTGGAATTAGACGGGGCAAGCGATCGCGATCATTTACCTCTGTGATCATTATCACAACCTAAACTAAACTTCGAGCTGACAAATACGAAAGATTGCCGTTAATCACTCACCCGATTGCGACTTCTGCTAATAATACGAGTGTTCCAAGCAACATGAGACTCCGGGTATTTGCGTAAACAAGAGATAGCCTAATATGCTGGCGAAAATAGGCTCCAGCAGAATGACTGAAGTTTAGACTAAAGGGCAGATGAGTTGTAAAAGAGCGATCGCACCTTTCGTAAGAGCGATCGCCCATTCGGTTTGCTACAGTAACACCATCCCGGCAGCGTTATGCAAAACTCATGGTACAAGCCATTCAAGCTAGCAGCCTCAGTTTGTTTGAGGTGGAAGAAAAATTTAAACTCCAGCGAGTTTTCGATCCAGCACTTTTCTTGGAGTGGCAAGAAAATTTACCCTCTGTGACCGAGGCTGAAAAGCAATGGTTGGATCAGGTCAAAGCCGACTTCCTGTCGCTAGAGAAGTATCCACTCCATGAAGAGATTATTAAAATGGCGGTTCTTTCACCGCTGTTATTTTTTGCTAGATTTTTCCACTATCCTTTTTATCCACGGGCAGAAGTAGAGGTCAAGATTTTTGCTGAGGATGAGGGTGAAGTGATTAACGGCAGAGTTGATATATTGATCGTTCGGCAGCAACTTTGGGTGACAGTGATTGAGGCAAAAAACAAAGACTTTAGTCTGCTGAAGGCAATGCCTCAAGCTTTGTTTTATATGATGAGTAGCCCAACCATCGACAAGCCAATTTTTGGATTTGTCACCAATGGGAGTCACTTTGCGTTCATTAAATTACTCAAAAGGAACGTTCCTCAATACATACTGTCAGATGAATTTTCGCTGAATCGTCAAGGCAATGAACTCTACACCGTGCTGAGTATTCTCAGGCGTTTAGGAGAATTAGTCACGGAATAGCGATCGCCCCTTTTGCAAGCGAGATCGCCCCCATTCCTCCAAAATCATTCTTCCAGGTAGAGGCTCCGAAGTTGTCGAATAATCGCTTGCACGAGAACCCAATCCTCTGCGGTCAGCCGTCCGAATAGACGTTCTATTAAGCTCTTTTACAGAGTTGCCAGCTTATCAAGTCTCACGATTGACGGCAGGTCTAGCCCTGCGGCAAGCCATTCTTTGAGGTCAACATCAAATTTAGTCTGCTGAGGTTGACTGGCGATTCGAGCCAGCACAATGTCATCATCACCTGTATTTAGCAGTACCAAAGCGGGTCGCCGTTTTGAGCCTGTCAAATTAGAAAAAGGAAAATTTAGCCAGGACATCTCCAGGTTTGTAGTCCATATCCTAGAGCCTGTCGTAAATCGAATTTGCTTCGTTATAGCCGTTGAAAAACTGTTCAGTTACCACTTGCGACCAGTCTGAAGTTTCAGACCTATCGCTGTCATCGTCAACCAGAACGATTGCCCGGACTCGACGCTGACTCAGGGGCAAGGGGCGATCGCTAAGATGCCTTGGTCAATGCACCGTCATCAGCTAATCGCCATTGATGATGGCGATTAGCTGTGGAGTCCCCACGAAATACTCGTCCCCGGAAGCTGAAGCAGTTGCTCTGTCAAGGTTAAGGCTGAATTAAGTTGCGAAAATTGTGGTTAGAACTTTGATCGCTGGGGCACTTTATTAAGAGTAACCAAAGGTCAAAACTATGAAACGGCGTTATTTCCTGTTGAGTACTTCATTATTTGTTGCAGGCTGTACTGCTGCAACCAACAACTCAACGAAACAACCTCAGACAGAAACAGATCGCCAGCCTAAAAAGCTGCGGTTTGCTGTATCTGATGCTAAAGGCTCAGAAGACTTAGAAAAAGAGTATGGAGCCTTGCGAACGGTTCTAGAGAAAATTTTGGAGACAAAGGTTGAGTTTTTCCCAGTCGAGAGCTATATTGCTGCTGCCTCGGCACTTCAACTGGATCAAGTTGATTTAGTGTTCACTGGTCCATCAGAATACGTT
>JBBSCL010000035.1:0-12408 GCA_038250345.1 Leptolyngbyales cyanobacterium | reverse complement strand
TCCATCAGAATGATATCGGGCTGCAGTTGCTCAAATTGCTCAACGGCTTCGCGTCCGTTGCTGGCTTGCCCCACAACCACCATATCGGGCTGGTTGTTCAAAATTAACGCCAAGCCTTCCCGTAAAACCGGATGGTCGTCTGCTAGCAGAATGCGAAGGGGAGAATGAGTGGTCATCGGGGTGCGATCGCAACGGTGGCGATCGTTTGGGTTCCAATTCCTAGTTTGCTCTGAATTTGTAGCTGTGCGCCAATCGCTTTAGCGCGATCGCTCATGCCAGTCAGACCAAATCCTTTGCCTCGGCTCTGTTCAGGGTGAAAGCCACAACCATCATCGCAGATTTGCAGGTGAATTTGCGATTCTAGATAGGTGAGGTGCAGGTGAATCGTCTGCGGATGGGCATGACGCAGGGCATTGGTCAGCGACTCTTGGGCAATGCGAAGGAGATTCAGGCAAACGGGGGCTTCCAGAAGACGGGACACCCCATTAATTTCAAGCGTGATGATCGTGTTTGTGGTTAGGGAGGTTTGCTCAACCAATTTTTTCAGGGCACTGGAGAGGTCGCCTGCTGCAAGGTGATTGTCGTAGAGCAGCCACACCGATCGCCGCGCTTCTGCCAGTCCTTGTTTTGCCAGTTCCTGGGCGCGAGTGATGCAGGTCTGAGTCTGGTCAGGCTGAACCGTTAGAAACTCAGTCGCCGCGTTTAGCTGCATGACCACACCCGTTAGAGATTGCGCCAGGGAATCGTGCAGTTCTCGCGCCATCCGGTTGCGCTCTTCCAGAATTGCCGATTGTTTTGCGCCTTCTGCCAGTCGTGTGAGTTGAATCGCCAGCGTTGCCTGCTGCACCAATGCCTGAGCCAGTTCCAGTTCTTCGCGGCTGAATGCGGTGCGATCGGTGGAGAAAAGAACCAGAATGCCTAACGGTTCATCCCCCAACATCAGCAGCAGATTGATGCCACATTGAATCCCACACTGCTGCGCCCATTGAACCTGCATTTCCAGGTCGTCTCCTGTAAAAAATTGCGGCAGTGTTTCCAGGGTAATGACGAGGGGTTGCCTTGTTTGCAGCAGTTGATTCCAGGCGACATTGTTTTGGGCAGGATAGCCCTGGGTAAGATGACCGCGATCGGGCAGGGTGGGCTTCAGGTGCAGCGTTCCCCCTTCGACCAGCAGGTGCATTTGCAGGGTTTGAGCGGTGGGGTCATAGAGTTCGACCCAGGCGGTGTAGAGGTTCAATTGCTCGATGATTTCCAGAACGACGTGACCCAAAAAGCCGTTCAGGTCAGGGTCAGCGGCAAGGCGATCGATCGAGTTCTTCAATGCCTGATTGTTTTTTGCTAATTCTGCTGCCCGCTCTTGTTCTGCCTGAATGCGCTCTGCCACCAAGCGATCGACTAACTGTTTACGGTGCAGTGCCGCCCCGATCGCCCCTGCACTCGAAGTTAACACATCCACTTCTTGAGATGTCCACTGACGATGATCGATACAGTCATCGAACCCAACACAGCCGAAGTACTCCCCCTCAATAAAAATCGGAACCGCCCCCGTTGACTTTACGGCAATGCCAATCTGCTCAGTTTGTATCGGTTCAGGCAAATCCTCAATCACATACCAGATCGATCGCCCTGCACGTAGTTCATCACATATCGCACCATATTCATCGCTATACATGACTCTGGTAATGGGATCATCCATTTGCCTGGAGATGCCTGAGGCCACCCATTCCTGAATCACATGATGCTGTAATCGACCACTGCTGACTTCTAACTTCTCCTGCATCAGCGTGACACGGCTGATGTTTGCCGCTTCTCCAATTTGTTGAAGAGCTTGAACGATCGCCTCCTCAACCTGAGAATTATGGAGGAGATCTTGAGTCACTTCCGCAATCACCGCAAGCAGGCGATAGCTTTGCTGCACTTCCTGTCCACGCTGCTGTAATTCCTCGTTGATCTTCGTGAGTTCTGCTGCTCGTTCTAGTGCCGCTTTTTCTTGTTCGCGGGCAATAACTTCGTTAAGCTTTGCAACTGCCGTTTGCTTTGCTTCCTCTGCCAATCGCGTTAACTGCACCGCCAAAGTCACCTGATAGGCGAATGCCTGAGCCAGTTCCAATTCCTCAGGCTGATACTGCCGGTGAGTGGTGCTGCGAAGCGTGATGTTTCCTAAGAATGTGTCGCCAAACAGAAGCGGCACAACCAGAATTTGTTTGATTCCGCGATCGATGTTGTGCGGATAGTGTCCAACATCCTGAATCAAAATTTGTCGCTGCCTCAGAAGCGGTATAAATTCGTCGTCCCATTGTCTGAGCGGTTCAGGTGTGTGAGCGCAGGGATGTTGAATCTCTTTGCCACGCTGAATTTGCCCGTTCTCGTAGTTAAGATGCAGAAGAGTCGTGTCATACTCTTCGCTGTACAGGTAGATTCCGCCCGATCGATCGCTAAACTGGTCGGCGATCGCTTGAAGCATATAGCCCAGACAATTATCCAATACAGGTTCTTGCGCCAGGGTGTTGAGTGTTCTCACCAGTGCTTCTGTTTGTCCGCGTGAAACTTGCTCAGCACGCCGCCGCTCGATAATTTCTGCTTGCAGGGCAGCATTTGCAGAGGCCAGTTCTGCCACGCGCTGTTGTTCCGCTTGCAAAACTGCTTTTTGGCTGCGATCGCGCTGGATGGCACTGCCAAGACATGCTGCTGCGGTTCTTAGCACCGCTAGTTCTGCGAGACTACGATGTTTGGCTTCAAGGCAGTCATCGAGTCCTAATACTCCCCACCATCTTCCTTCAATGTAAATTGGAACTAGATGAGTTGACTTTACACCAATATCAAGCTGTTCGCTACGGAAAGGTTCCGGCGCATCTTCAATCTGATAGCTTGCACTTTGACCCTGCCGAAATAATTCATACAGCCACTCAATGTCCGCATAGGTTCCTTCACCTGCAACTGGATGAGATATTTGAGACACTGTTTGAGGAGAGTCCCACTCGTATAATCCTCGGTAGGACGGGAACATTGCATCTGGGGAAGGATCAAAGTTCTCCATAATTGCGATGCGATCGGTATTTAACGCTTCTCCAAGGATTTGAAATGCAGTATTGACAGCAGTATCCAGATTCTGTGTCGTCAACAGTGTATTTGCAGCAGTCGCAGTAGCTTCTAGAATGCAATCGCGGTTTTCTAATCGTTCGATCGCCTGTTGCAGTTCACCGTTAAGGCATTCGAGTTCTTGCGATCGCTCGTATTCTGCCTGTAGTAACGTTTGCTGTGCGCTTCGCAGATCATTATCCTTTGCCTGACGCTCGATCGCCGCTACAATACTGTCTGCTGCAATTTTCAAAACTGCAATCTCCGCTTCATCAAACAATCGTGCTTCACCACAATTGTCGAAAGCGAAATGTCCCCAGGATTTTCCCTTGGCTAGAATTGGTACGAGCAAAAGAGACATGATGCCTTGTTGAGCCATAAAGCTACGGACAGGCTCTGCTAGATCTGATACCAAGACGTTAACGGATTCTCCTTGTGAGAGTGGTTGATAGATTTCTGCAAACGGTTCGACTCCTTCCTCAAACTCAGGATGAATATCAAGAGCACTTGAAACTCCTATCCGACACCATTCTGCGATCGCTCTTACAGATACAGTGTTGCCATCAACAATTTCATCCTGACCCACAGTGCAGCGATCGCTCCCTACCGCTTCCCCCAACAGCCGCACTACGTCGGGCAGAACGGCGGTGTAGTCAGGCGTTTGCGAAGCAGTTCCGATGGAACCTCGCAGCAACAGATTGGCAACCTGGGCGATCGTGTTCAGCAGTTGGGTGCGTTCCTGGCTTAACCGCTGCTGCACCTCATACATGGGGGTCAAATCTAGGGCAATCTCGGCAACCTCCTGTACCTGTCCTGTCTCATCTCGAATGGGGTAATAGTGACCCTGCGCCCATTTCCACTGTCCTCGTCCGATCGTAGAAGTAGGGTCAAAGGACATGGGAGGTTCAATCACCGTTTCTCCGGCGATCGCCCGTTGCGCGGAAGTTGAAGTGCCATTTTCAACCAAATTGGAGTCAGTTAAACAATTCAAGTTGTGGGTTTGAGCTTGAGCGATCGTAAAGCCAAAGAATTTTTCTGCCGCAGTGTTCATCTCCGTCAGAGTGCCATCCGTTGCGGCCAAAAATACACTGATGGGTGCATTCTCAAAGATTTGTCGGTAGCGTGACTCAGAGCGTCGCAGAGATTCGTTCTTATGCTGGAGGGTAGCGAGGTGCGATCGGGTTTGGGCAAGTTCTGCTTCCAGAACTGCGACTCGCTGCTGACATGTTGCCAATTCCATCTGTCCTGACGCACTACTGCTCATACCGCCATCCTCCATCCAGAAGTATCTTGAGTTTACGCCAAGTTTTAAGCTAGAAGATAAAAGGATCGGTTGACTTGATGGGAGGGTGGGGGCGATCGCCGAAACACCGTTGTTTAACGACCTCAATGCACTCCGACCGTCTAGAGTTTATCTGTTGGCAGTGAGAGGTTGTCTGCGACGGGTGATGGGCAGCGTTAGACCGTGGAGCTATCATATAGTGTGTAACGAAATGGACAGTTTTCTAATGAACAAATTTGTACGTAGCTTTATCACCCTGGAAAGAACTTTTCAGATTTTTGCTGTGGTTGGGGTGCTTCTTTTGCTGGGATATGTTGGATTAAAAAGCTCTCAATCAGATCGAACCCTCCCTGTGCCAGGAACTTCACCAACAACACAGCTAAAATAAAAGGGTTAAGTCGCAGCGAGGGCAACCCTATGACAGTTCGACAACCCCGGTATAGCAAAGAAGAATTCGCTCGACGCGGCGATGAGATGTATGAATCTCAGGTACGCTCTCAAGTCGAGGAAGGCAATCACGGCAGAATCGTGGCGATCGACATCGAAACCGGAGCCTTCGAGCTTGCCAACGATACGATGACTGCGACTCGACGACTTTATGAGCGAGTGCCTGATGCTCAACCTTGGGTAGTTCGGATCGGCTACCGCGCCGTTCATCGTTTTGGCGCACGGAGCTTGAAAGACGCTTTATGATGATGCAGGGTTACGTCAATCAAAACTATGAGGCGATGCTTTCCTTGGTGGTGAGGAATGGCGATAAACTAAAATCCATTACTGCTGTGATCGATACTGGATTTACGGGTTTTTTGAGTCTCCCGATTTCTATCGTCACAGAGCTTGATTTGTCTTGGAGTTACCGAAATCGAGCGACCTTGGGAGATGGTAGTGAAGTCTTGTTTGATATCTACGATGGTATGGTGATTTGGGGCGGGCAGTACCGAGACATCGAGATTAACGCGGCAGAGACAGAGCCATTAATTGGAATGAGCATGTTGCGCGGTTATCGATTGCAAGTTGATACTGTTCAAGGAGGACTAGTTGCGATTGTAGAGTTGCCGATCGTAATTTAGAAGCTACTCGTGAGGCACAGTCTAACCAGTCGTTGGAACGGCGAACAGAGTATTCTTGGGGTCTGTCAAATACTTTGTGTCAGGGGCAAATCTCTCTGGGCATCCTGCCCTCAAACTCTATGGCAAACCGATTCAGCGCAGGCTTCCAATCTCGGATTGGCATCGTCCATTTCTTGGATAGATTATTGATAGCCAGGTAAATCACTTTCAACGCCGCTTCATCAGTTGGGAAGATCCGGTGATTCTTCGTCACCTTCCGCAAACACATATTCACTGACTCTATGGCGTTCGTGGTGTACATTACCTTGCGGATCTCTGGCGGGAAAGAAAACATCGGAATCACGTTCACCCAGTGCGCTCTCCAACTCCGACTAATAGTTGGATACTGAGCATCCCACTTCTCGGCAAACAACTCCAAGTTCAGCTCTGCCTCGTCTTCTGTTGCAGCCGAGTAGATCGCCTTTAAGTCGGCGCAAACGGCGCAAGCGGTCTTTGTAGGAGACAAACGCCACGCTATTTCGCACCATGTGCACCATGCACAGCTGTACCAAAGTCTCAGGAAAGGTCGCAGCAATGGCATCAGGGAAGCCTGTCAAGCCATCCACACAGGCAATAAAGATGTCCTGGACGCCCCGATTCTTGAGTTCCGTCAGCACAGTCATCCAGAATTTGGCTCCTTCATTCTGGCTCATCCACATGCCCAGCAGTTCCTTCTCTCCATTCAGATTAATCGCCAGCACCAGGTGAATGGCTTTGTTGATGACGCGCCCGTTCTCTCTGACTTTTACCACAATGGCATCCATCCAAACCAAGGGATATACAGTAGACAAAGCGCGACACTGCCAGGTTTTGACCTCATCGAGCACAGCGTCAGTTACCTGACTAATCAGGGTGGCTGAGCGAAAGCTCACCGGATGGAAGCTTCTATCCGGTAGACTTTCGCTGAGACCTCCACACCGTACATGTCTTTGAGCTGGTCTTGAATGTCTCTTGTGGTCATGCCACGGCCATAGAGTGAGAGAATCTTGCCATCAAACCCCTCGAATCGAGTCTGACCTTTTTTGACAATCTGAGGTTCAAATTCGCCTCTACGGTCGCGGGGGATGTCAATGATAGCCTCGCCAAACTCGCCTTTCAGGGTCTTCTGGGAGTGACCGTTGCGGCGGTCACGCTTGGCTTTACCCTCGGTTTGGTACTTAGGGTCGTCCAGATGGACATCCATCTCGGCATTGAGAGCACGCTCTACCAGGGCTTTGGTCAATTGTTTGAGGATGCCGCCCTCGCCAGTCAAATCTTCGGGCTTAGTGAAGTCTTTGAGCAATTCATCGAGAATTTCGGCTCTAATGGTCATGATTGTCTCCAGGAATTAAGTAGTACAGTAATCGACTTTCCTGAGAGATTCAGCCGCTGACACGTTTTATTTTACAGACTCGAAGGTTGTCTGTCAACTGGTTGCGGGTTTTCCAGCAGGGTGAATTTGTCTGAAAACCTTTAGATACTTGGATTCCATCGACTCAACCGCAAAAGGCTTTAGTCTGATTAGTCTGACAGTCGATCGGAGAAATCATGGCTCAATCTCAATCCAGAGGGGTAGTTCTAGCAAATCCGTAAAAACGCACGTTAAGGCTGAAATGGTTACGTAGTGTGGGTTAGAGGGGTGATATCCATTATTCTCTGTCGAAGTCCATATTAAGGAATACGAAGTAATGTTAAGGGATATTAAGGGATCGAAAGCCAAGGTGCTGGGACTGTGATGGGAGGTCGAAGCGGAACTTGCCATAGGGATTGATGTGGAGAAAGCGAGCGGGAGATAGATAAGGAGCATCAGGATGGGCGAGCAAGTCGGCAGTGGGTTGAGGAGCTAGAGAATCGAGGCATTTTTGGATATAGACGGTATTCCAGGAGACGACAGCATTGGTGAGTAAGGTGAGGCAAGCAGCTTGATTGGTGAGGTCATCGGGAAAAGGATGGTGGAGTCGAGCTTGGCGAGCGAAGAGGAGGAACTGTCTAAGTGCATGGAGGGACTCACCCTTATTGAGTTGAGCGTGAATCTGGCGGCGTTGCTGGGGGAAATTAAGATAACGGAGGATAAAGATAGACTTGACCAGACGGCTATACTGCTGAAGTGCTCTGAAGATCGGGTCATGTTGAGGTAGAGCCTGAAGTTTGCTAACCAGTAGGGAAGCGGAAACCCAGCCGAATTTGAGAGAAGCAGCGATTTGGAGCAAATCATCCCAGTGAGCGATGATGATGGCCTGGTCGATTTTGTCTGTGAATAGTGGTTTGAGATCGTTGAAAGGAACTTTACTGAGATGAAAGAGTTGTTGACTCGCGAGGTCGCGGATGCGAGGAGAGAACTGAAGTCCTAAAAGGTCAAAGAGGGCGAAGATGATTTCAGTATAGCCAGCAGTATCAGTAGAATGTTCGAGGATATTAAGTTCAGTATGATTATCGAGGATACCATCCAAAACATAAGTCGCATCCCGAATGGTAGAGGGAATGACTTTGTGAGCGAACTGAGAGAACTGGTCAGAAGTCCAAGTGTAGAAGGTGACGCCCTTGCCATAGCCGAAATACTTGGGCAGAGCAGTAGCTTGCTGGTTTTTAACCGCGACAGGAAAGCGTTGCCCATCCGAGGAGGAGAGGGTGCCGCCGCCCCAGAGTTTTGCTAGAGGCAATTGAGCATGATAGTTGACGATTGCGTCAATAGCGGGCTGTAGGGTTTCTTCACGTAAGAACCAGTGAGTATGCCAGAGCAGGCGGTCATAGGAGAGGTCAGCCGACTGAGCCATCGCATGAACACCGAGATTGCAAGCTTGAGCAATGATGGCGGCATAGAGGTAAATCGAGGTTTCATGAGAGCGTTCGGGATCGCCCCCGGCGTGAGTCAGGCAATGCGAGAACTGGGTGGCGAGATCAACCTCAATCAAGAGGTCTGTCAAATCGACTTTGGGCAAGCACTGGCCTAGTCGCAATTGGAGCTGTGCCGCCGAATCCGGTAGTTCCTGAGCTGGCAGGGGTGAGATGACGAGCCTATCTTGTTCGAGCCTAAGCAGCTCATTGTCATCAAGAGAATTGTTCAAGCGTAGCAACTCAGCTTGAAAATCAGCTGCCAGTTGTTTGAGACGCGGATGCGGCTGAGTGGGGCATTGGAGCAATTGAGTAAACTCAGAGCGCAGGGAGGGCCAAAGTGCAGGCGGAATCAGATAGGCATTGGGAGGAGCATAGCGCCTGCTGCCATCTAGCCAGACAGCGCCAGAGCGAAGAGAGAGACGTAATTGCCAGAGGATGCCCAACTCATAGTAGCGACGGCGAATTTGCTGCTGCTCATCGAGGAGAAAGGGCTTCCAAGACTGTGGGAGGCAGTGAGTTGGTGCATCGACAGGGATCTGGCGCTTGCCGTGAGCATCGAGAGTACGCAGAATCAGTAGCGCCTCTAGAAGTGGATGAGGTTCTCGGACAGAGCGAAACTGCAAGGTGACGAGAAAAGCGGGAATAAACTGGCGCAAATAGCTGTAGCGAGAGACAAAGAAATCAAGGTAGTGATCCGGGTGAGGGCGGATCAGACGACCACAATCCTGAATAGCAGCTTCGAGTAGCGGTTGAGGCACCCGTTCAAAAATGGTTGAGCGCACCTGGTCATCGGCGATGGACAGATCCAGGAGCACAGCGCCCAATTCCTGGAGCAGTCTGACCTTTTCATTGAGCGCGACCTCAGCCTGGATATGAGCCGATTCACGGTCCCGGCGAGCGCGAGCATAGGTATCAGCCAAGCAGCGGATAAATAGATCGATGGCCTCATCGGTGACATCGAGGCGAATTTGACAGACGAAGGCGACGAGCACCGAGTAGCGCTTAGGCACTGGAGCGCGTTGTAGAACTTGATTAGAAGAGCGTTTTCCCAGCTGAGCCAGGAACTTGAGCCGATTGGGATTGAGCCTCGCCAGATTCCAGGAAGCAATGCCCTGCTGGTTAAGGAATTGGAGCTTGCGAAGAGTTTTGAGGATAGCTCTGGGTGAGTTCATTGTAGCTGGCCGTCGCAACCAGGCCAGTGGAGTCATACCGAGGGATTCATCTACCAGCAGTAGCTGGTCAAGGAATTGATAGTGCGGTGGCGAGAGCAGCGGTTGAATCAATTCAAAGGTCGATTGCATTGCCTCCGATCTCACCTCGGTGATTAAGCGTTCCAGCGTGGAGATAGCTGGACGAACCCGCTTATCGTGGTATAACTTCTGGACTGCCAGCTCCAGCAGCAAGGCCGGTTTATCATGCTCTTGAGCACGGTTGAGCAACCAGACTTTGAGCTGAGCCAAATCTGGTTGAGAGCAAGGTCGAAAGCCCAGATATTGCTCGACTGCTTGGCGATGGCGACGACAAGTTTGAGGCCGGTGGCCGTAGCGATTGAGCGCAACAGGATCTAGCTGTAGCTGTTGAGCAACATAGTCAATCACAGGCTGAGGCAACAACCGCAACTGATCCGGACAGAAGCCGAGACATCGGAGGCAACAAAGCTGGAGTGCAAAGCCGAGACGATTATGGTCACCCCTCAGTAGAGCCAATTGCTGCAAATCGCGCTTCGAGAGAGAGAAGAAGCGAATCAGGTCAGCTTGTGGCAGGTTGTCAGGGCACCGAGAGAGCGCCTTGTAATCCAAAGGACTCAAAAAAGCAGGCGACATAGCAGCTAAACTCCAGGTGAAGAATGAAGTCAGCATTTATACCCTTTGATGCCTACAAACCCTACAAACTACAGAAAAACTACAGAATTGGCTAGACAGGGTAGCTAGAGTCAGTAGGATAGTGAAGAGGAACCACGAAGAGGGGCGCTATGCCAGAGAAGCGGGAGGGGCAGGAAATCATCCGGTTGTACTTACCGATAGAAGTGAAGCAGCGATTCAAGCTTTACTGTCAGCTGCAAGGAGAAACGATGACGGATGTGATCACGCAGTGGATTGAAGAGACCTTGGCGCAGGAGGACTTCACCCAACTTGTTCAAAAACGGCTGGGTAAATGAGGTTGTACTCACTTGCTGCTGCAACCCGCTGCCCAGCCTCCCTCGCTGCAAACAGGCTTCAAATCGTGATGAGTTGTCGAACATCAACCTGAATGTCTGGAAATGCTAACGGAGAGATCACGCCATCGGTTCTGATGACCTCTGAGCGGTATTCCCCATTCAGGGGGTCACGAAAGACAATCAGTTGTTTATCACGAAGATTAATCAACCAATACTCAGCAATATTAACTTCTGCGTAGACCTTGCTTTTGATTTCCAAATCTTTAGTCAGGCTGGACTGGGCATACTCGACCACCCAGAAGATATTTTCTGGATAAGGATGATGGTCAAGGTAAATCTGGTCAAGCGGCTGGACGATGGCAATGTCAGGCTCTGGTTCAGAGGCATTGGGCAGCGTAATGGGTTTAGCCTCTCTGATATAGGCGAGGCCATTGATTTCCAACAATCGTCTGAGATAGCGTGCAGCGCGGTCGCTGTAATAAGCATGAGTAGTGCCTTCAGGCGACATGAGTACAAGTTCTCCATGCAACAATTCGACGGCTTGGTCATCAAAGATCCCCGCTTCGACGGCTTGATGGTAGCGGTCAATGAGCCATTTGTAGGTTGAGAGGGTCATTTTGGCTTGCCTCACGCCAGAACATCGATACGCCATGCGGCTCAAGTGCTGCCCTTATCCTACAGCTTCTGCTCATCGGGTGTTGTGTCACAGGATATTTGGCGCTTCCGTCTCTGTTGCTTCCGGTTGACTTGGTAGAGCCGCAGGGTTGGCCTGAACGTTCAGGGATGTCTGTCAAATTGTTGAGCCAGTGCTGCGCCATTGTTCTGGGGGCAATCAATTAGCAGGAGTGGAGGTCTGGTTGTTCTTATGTCCCCCTGCCGAGGAGTTTAGCCAGCTAGCTAGATTGTTCACCGGCTTCGGAGCGAATTTTCCGCCAGATGGCGGTATTTTGCCGAGTTGCTGATGGTTGGGGATCGAGAGAGCAGCGGCTCAGCCTCAATCAGCCGACCAGCAGCCTTGAGCGATTGAGGAGTTCATCATGCCACTGTTTACAGAGCTTTAGAATCTCGGCTCGTTTCTCTGGTTGATGCAGGCTTTTGGGCCAAGCTGCGAGCCACTGGTCCACCAAACTGCTCAACTGAGTGAGCCTGATTGCGGCATCTGGAGAGCAGTCAGGCATTGTCCATTGAATGTAGAGCTTGGCATCAGAGAGCATTCGCAGAGGGAGGGTTTCAGAGCCATTTTCTGCGGCTCTGAGGACATGAATCAGGTTAGAGGCGATGCTAGCGAGCCGACGCGGTGTGTCAAATTGCAAAAACCGCTGTGCTTGTTCAGATAGCGCTGTATTCATCAGATGCGGCTCCAATTCGCTCAAGGATAATTTCACGGATTAGTTGTCTAAGCGGCTCGCTCTGGATTTCAGCCGAGGCATTGCCATCACGCGGGCGAATGTTGACAATTGAGTCATGGGTAAAATTGCCGGTGTTTGGGAAGTAGCCACTGCACCAAATATTGGACTGACTGCTGCCGTTCGATAATAGCATTTGCTCACAGTCGAAGTGAGCCTCACCGCCGCCTGCGATGATGCGGCGTTCTACATCAATTGCAAATTTGATGTAGTCCCCGTACTCGGCCAGCATCCGCTGTAACTCGGCTAGCGTTGCAGAGTCTTGAATGATCAGTATCGCCATGTTGTGATTTGCTCTCGAACAGGATAAGAGAGTGTTTATAAATAATTATTAAGATCACTTACCAATTGCATCACAGCAGGAAAAATGAAGGAATGAAGCATTGAAGGGAAACAGAGCATGGGACAACTCAAAACCTATGGCAGTGATTTGACGGATAGAGAGTGGCAGTTGCTCGAGCCGCTATTGCCTGAGGATAGGGCGGTTGGGCGACCCCGAGAAGTCGATCTCAGGGAGATCTTAGATGCCATTTTCTACAAGGTCGATAATGGTGTGAAATG
>JBBSCL010000034.1:0-12495 GCA_038250345.1 Leptolyngbyales cyanobacterium | reverse complement strand
GGAGGGTAGGCTAAACCACTAAAATAAATCTCGATACATCGAAATCTCATCTACCCGCAATTCAAATGGAATGCCCATATCCAGCGGGGGACAAATGCAAATCTTTGCGTTTGGTGTGAACCGTTCTAAAGAATTGCCGATCGCGGATAGGTTGCTTAACACTCGCCAGTTGATCGTCATATTAGGGCAGCCAATCACCAGAGTTAATGCATCCGCATCCGTGGTAAGGTGCCACTCACAAGTTAACAGCAAAGCTTGAACCACTCCACTACATGCTTCATAAAAGCTCTTGCTCAGAGCCTCCTTCAATTGGCGATGCATCGTCTTATCATCCTTACCTAGCTGGACAGGAGCGCGATCATCTGAGGGCAGAGAAGATAGAGCCATGAGCAAGTAAATGCACAAGCATTTTATGAACAATTCCCTTAGTGTAGCTTTAACAAGAGAGCGAGGTCAGTTTGCTTAAGCTTTGATCCCGGATTGTGTAACAATTGCGTCATACTTTATGGGTTTTATGCGAAGTCCGTTATTGCACAAATCAGCCGAAAGCTCATCCCCAAAACTGCTTCTCAAGCAGAAGGTAGCAAGAGTTTCTTAAAGTCCGTCTCACGCTCTGGGACAGCGATTTAGGGTGTAGCTTGCTTTCCGCAGGGTGGGGATTGGGAAAGTCGCACATGGCGTTTAATTTAATCCGGCTAGTGATCCCAATAGTGATAGGTCGTTTCCTCAGGAAAACAAAGTGTTGCAAAAAACTGCGATGAGAGGATTAAATCACTGGATTAAATTGAGCCTGATCCTCATTTTTATAGTGAGTCTGGCTGCTTGCACATTAGATGCCCAAACGACTCAGCCACCTGCGCCTCATCTGGGAAAATCAACCCTCAAACAAGTTACGTTAGAATCCAAAAAAATTTTAGCTGGTCAAACTATTTACGTACCAGTTTATTCCTACATCTATCATTACGATACGCAAAATCAAGTCATCAACTTAGCAACCACTTTAAGTATCCGTAACACTGACTTAAAGCATCCAATTATCATCACAAAAATTGATTACTATGACACAAGCGGAAAGCTGATTAAAAATCTTCTAGAGAACCCTTCAGAACTTTCTTCAATGGCATCCGCAGATTACTTTCTTTCTAGAAATGAAGTGAGTGGTGGATTGGGTGCAAATTTTTTAGTGGAATGGGTTGCAGAACATTCAATATTTGAACCAGTTGTGGAAGCGGTGATGGTCAGCACTGAGTCAGGACGAGGGTTATCTTTTGTGAGTCCTGGCAAAGTTTTAAAGCATATTGGTGCAAAAACACCCGCTTAAATCGCGTGTTTTTGGGTGTTGCTGAATGTCATTATGGACTTCTGCTAAATTGCGATCGCACTCCTCCGTGCCCTAAGCTCCTAGCCTCTGCTTTAAAGTTGCTTTTGCTTGCTGCCAAAGGGTTTCTAGTTCCGCCAGAGTATAGTTTTCTAGGGGGCGATCGGCGATCGTTTCCATCAGTTGCAGGCGTTGGATAAAGCGTTGGTTGGTGCCTTGAAGGGCGGCACTCGGATCGAGGTCATACCAGCGCGCCAAGTTGACAACAGTAAATAATAAATCGCCTAGTTCAGATTCTTGATGGGCTTTATCTTCACTGGCGATCGCTTCCTTAAATTCCGCCAGTTCTTCGGTAAACTTATCCCATACGCCATCCACAGTTTCCCATTCAAACCCTGCTTTCGCTGCTTTTTGCGAAATTTTTAGGCTCGCCATAATCGGCGGTAGCGATCGCCCATAGCGACTCAATTTTTTACTTAAAGGCGGCTCAACATCCGGGTCTTCTCCTTTTTCTAATGCCTTAATTTTCTCCCAGTTACGATGAACATCCTCTAGGCTCTGCACCTCGACATCACCAAACACATGAGGATGCCGTCGGATCAGCTTATCGGTAATGCCCTGCGCTACCGTTTGCAGGTCGAATTGATTTGTTTCGCTGGCAATCTGCGCCTGAAGCACCACTTGAAGCAACAAATCGCCGAGTTCTTCACAAATGGCAGTGGCATCACCACTGCGAAGAGCATCTACGGTTTCGTAAGCTTCTTCAATGACAAATGAAATTAGGGTTTCTGGAGTTTGGGCAAGATCCCACGGACATCCGCCATCGGGCGATCGCAACTGGGCAACTACCTCGACTAACTGCTGCACAGCGCTCAATATCTCAGTTTGTTTAGGCGTTTGCTCAAAAGCGCTCATGCTACACCACTCACGATTGGTTCCATGCCTTTACTTTAGCGGCAGTTGGGAACTTCACTGGAGCGATCGCGTAAAATTGTGGGAATTCCACAAGAGATACTGCATCCGATGACAATACAATCATTTGGGCGGTTGAGTGAGTTCTTGCTATCTTAGGTTTTGTCTTGCAGCAGCGCTTGGAACCGTTGGTCGCTACGAATGCGATTAAAGTTGGGGTCAGTTTTTGCCATCAGTTGACATAGATAAGGGCTATAGCCGATCGCTTGCTTCAGGTGTTCGATCGCCCGATCTAAGTTATTTTGTATAGCATAGCAACAGGCTTTGCCATACCAGGCATTGGCGTTATTGGGCTTTACTTGCAAGGATTTATCAAAACTGGCGAGGGACTCCTGAAACTGCTCTAGTTTGGAAAGCACCATACCGCGATAGTTCCAAGCGTAATGGCAGCTAGGCTTAATAATCAGGGCATTGTTCAGGCTGGTGAGCGCTTCGGTGTAGCGGTTCAGGCAGCTTAGGGCAACTGCCTTGTTATACCAAGCTTTGTAACTGTCAGATTTGCGAGTTAACACTTGCTCAAAACTGGCGATCGCATCCTTATAGCGACATAGCCCCATCAATGCTTTGCCGTGGTTTTGCCATGCCCGATAGTCTTCTGGTTGAAACTTTAGCGCTCGGTTAAAACTAGCGATCGCATCTTCATACTGAATCAGTTTTGCTAAGACAATTCCTCTGCCTTGCCATGCGAGAGCATATGTGGGCTGGAGCGCGATCGCCCGATCAAAACTAGCCAGCGCGTCTTCATAGTGCCCCGCACCTTCCAAAGCATAGCCCCGACAGTTCCACGCCCTATGATCACTCGGTTGGGTCGCTAGAATCGCATCATACTTATCGACTGCTCTAGCATTGTGTCCTAGTTCGCGGAGAACACGCCCGTGGCTATATAAAATTTGGGAGTCTTCGCTGTGATTCATAGGGACTTTTAAGATATTCACGCTTAACTCAGTGTACCAACCGCTCTAAATGGCAGAGACTCATTAGAATCTATGCTAATAGAATGCCCCCGATTCTAGAACTTATTTGTTGAAGCTACTGATAAACAGGACTTACGCAGATGAATTGGAATTCGCCCCCCAACCCCCGATTCTGGGGGAGCAAGAAAATCAAAGTCCCCCAGAATTGGGGGATTTAGGGGGCGCAAGTGCGTAAGCCCTAATTAATTAAGAGTGCAAACCGTTCATCTGCTCGCAATCCATCAAAATCTGAGTTAGTTTTGGCAATTTCTCGATATTCTTGAGGACTGAGTTCAACTGCCCGCTGCAAACTGGCAAATGCCAAATCATATTGCTCTTGAAGCGCATAGCAGCAAGCCTGATTGTAAAAGGTGTTGGGGCTATTGGGCTTTAAGATTAATGCCTTGTCGTAGCTAGCGATCGCGGCTTCCAAGTAGCCCAGATGGTAAAGCACGTTGCCGCGATTCGTCCAAGCTTCCTCAAAATCGGGCTTAAACTCTATCGCTTTATCATAGGATGCCACGACGCTTTTCAATTTGCCCAATTGCTTCAGCGCCAATGCCCGGTTATACCATGCCCAGTAGTAGTCAGGCTTAAATTCAATGGCGCGGTCGTAGCTGTTAATCGCTTCGTCGTAGCGTTCTAGATTTCGCAGGGCAATACCTCGGTTATACCAAGCCCAGTAGTAGTTCGGGCGATATTTTAGAGCTTTATCGTAACTAGCGATCGCGGCTTCATAGTGGTGTAAATCATCTAAAGCACTGCCGCGATTGTTCCACGCTTCCGAAAAGCCAGGTTCATATTCGAGTGCCCTATCGTAGCTAATAATAGCGGCGTGATACTGTCCCAAACGATAAAGGGCGTTTCCCCGGTTATACCAGGCATCAGGATAATCCGGCTGTCGCATCAGAACTGCATCATAGCTGGCGATCGCAGAACTGTAATCATGCTGTTTATTAAGGTGCAGCCCTTTCTGAAAAAAGAAAATGACTTCTATTTCTTGAACGTCTGTCATGGTCTTTGCTGTCAATGAAGTGAATCGGGTGGTATCTCTAAGGTGCCCCACCCCAGCAAACAGATAAACAGCAAATATACAGAAGACTTTCTGCCCCGCCAAGATTTACTCAGTAAACTCCTGTATATCTAACCATAAAGTTCTAGCCAGCGCTGCTTGAAATAAGTAAGTTTGAGAAATGGGCATTGCTGAATCCGGGGATGAAATTGCAGGAGCAACCACAAGAGATTGCCATCAACCTCTGCCAAGGTAAGCACAAGACACTACCCCGACAGTTAAAGAGTGAAATCGACCCTTATTGCTGAAACTGAGAGGAGCGATCGCCCAAAGATTGACCAACTATTTCACAACTGAGCGATCGCGCAACCTAGCCTTTTACAGTGTGCCAAAGCCTTTCTTTTTCTTATCCTTCTTCTTTTTGGCTGGAGCGCCGCCACCGCCGCCTCGCCAGCCGGACTGAGGACGACCGCCGCCCATCCCTGGCATCCCGCCCATTCCGGGCAATCCACCCATGCCGCCGGGAAAATTCCCCTGTCCTAGCTGCTGCATCATGGTTCGCATTTGCTGGAATTTGCTGACCAGTTCCCCGACATCTTTTTCGGTATGTCCAGAGCCACGGGCAATGCGGCGGCGACGACTAGGAGAACTGGAGAGCAAATCGGGGTCTTTGCGTTCTACAAGGGTCATGGAGCCAATCATGGCTTCGGCGCGCTTGAGTTCGGTTTCGCCTTTTTCAAGCTGATCACTGCTGAGCTTATTCATCCCCGGAATCATTTTCATGATGCCACCGAGCGAACCCATGTTTTTCAGCAACCGAGTTTGTTTGAGGAAATCGGTAAAGTCAAATTTTGCAGTGAGAATTTTCTCCTGCATTTTTTCAGCTTCGACCAAATCCACTTCTTCCCGCGCTTTTTCCACCAAGGTCAGCACGTCGCCCATGCCCAAAATACGCGATGCCATGCGATCGGGGTAGAAAGGCTGCAATGCCTCTACTTTTTCACCCGTGCCGATGAACTTAATCGGCTGCCCAGAAATTTGCCGAACTGAGAGCGCTGCCCCACCCCGCGTATCGCCATCCATCTTGGTGAGGATAGCGCCGGTGATGCCAATTTGGTCGTGGAAAGCGCGGGTAAGGTTCGCGGCTTCTTGCCCCGTCATGGCATCCACCACCAGCAGCACTTCGTGGGGCTGCACAAGGTTTTTGATTTGAACAAGCTCTGCCATCATGTTGGCATCAATTTGCAGACGACCTGCCGTATCAATAATTACGGTGTTGATGCCGTCGGCTTTTGCTTTCTCAACTCCTTGTCGAGCAATTTCAACCGGATTTGCATCTTTGCCCAGATCAAACACAGGCACATCGATCTGCTTGCCCAAGGTGATCAACTGATCGATCGCGGCAGGTCGGTAAACATCCGTAGCAACTAGCAAGGTGCTGCGGTTCAGCTTCCGCAGGTGCAACGCTAGCTTGGCAGCCGCCGTTGTTTTCCCGGTTCCCTGCAAGCCAGCCATGAGGATGATTGTCGGAGCCGTTTCAGCTTCAGCCAAGGGAGCATTCGTTTCTCCCATGGTTTGCAGCAGTTCGTTATAAACAATTTCAATAAATTGCTGATCGGGACGAACACCTGAAACCACCTCTGAGCCTTGGGCTTTGGTCTCGACCTCTGCCACAAAATCCTTCACAACTTGAAGGTTGACATCAGCCTCCAGCAAAGCACGGCGAACTTCACGCACCGCTTCTTGAATATTTGATTCAGAAATTTTATCTTGACCGCGAAGCTTTTTCCAGGCTCCTTCCAAACGTTCAGAGAGCGCTTCAAACATAACAGTGACAGGGGGAGATGTGGCTAGGGAGAACTGAGTTAAGCACTGAAACAGAAATAATGTTAGAGAATCGGCAGCATTTATACCAGATGTTGATTTTATCGTGTCGGCTCATACATCTACCCATTATTTTTCAGACTAGCGCGTTGAGCGAGTCGTCAGGGGATACAGCTTGGCTGAAGTCTAAAGCTGTTTGAACAATTGCCGAACATGATTCCAGGCTTCTGAGGCAGCTTGGGCATTGTAGTCTGGGCGGCGATCGCAGAAAAACCCATGCCCTGCTGGATAGCGAAATACTTGGTGGGAAATTTTGTGGGCTTGCAGTGCCGCTGCTATTTGCTCGGTTTGCTCGTTAGGAATTAGGGGATCTTGCTCGCCAAAGAAGGCATAGAGAATGCCTGTAATATCCACAGTGCGGGTGATGGTAGGATTGCCCCCGCCGGGAGTCATAGTGGCAATGCCTGCGCCATAAAAGGAGGCGGTCGCCTGAATATCTGGCAGGGCAGCAGCAAGATAAGCGACGTGTCCGCCAAAGCAAAAGCCGATCGCGCCAAAGCCTGTTTTCTTAACGGTGGGCATCGCTTTTAAGTAGTCGATCGTTGCCTGGATGTCGCTCAATAGCTGATCGGCAGTTGTGAGATCTTTATGTTTTCGTCCCAAAATGGTTTCATCCATTGTGTAGCCCACTTCAAAACCGGGGGCGGTGCGCTGGAAAATGGCTGGGGCGACCGCCCTGTATCCTTGCCGTGCAATCCGTTCAGTCACGTCTCGAATGTGGGCATTTACGCCAAAAATCTCTTGAATAACAATGACTCCGGGAACAATTTCATCTGTAATCGGTTCAGAAAGATAGGCATCAATCTGCAACTCTCCATTGGGCACCTTCACCCAACCTGCTTTAATGTCTGCCATGCTTTAGTTGCCTCACTGCGATCGCTCACTTGCTATCGTTAGAGTCTAAAATTTGTTGCAGGCTGTCAATAGTAAAAAGTGATTTGCTGTCACCATCCGGATAAGTAACTGTCAGCTTAGTAAAAGGCTGAAGCCCAAAAGCTTAACTATTGCCTAGAACTTGGTTAAACAACCCAGACACCGCATGAATTGTAAAGTAAGCTTGAGACACGTGTGCCAGTTTCCTGAACGTCAACGCATGATCCGTGGATACAAACCGATAGATAGTGTAAGCCTCTTCAACTGTTGAGGTGACCTGGAGACTTAATCATGGTACAGTTTCAAATCCAGCAGGACAGTGATATTCCTGCATCGAATCAGCTTTATAACCAAATCTTGTTTGCGATCGCCTCCCGGCAGTTTCCACCAGGGCATCGCCTTCCCAGCACTCGCCAATTGGCAATGCAAACTGGCTTGCATCGCAATACGATCAGCAAAGTCTATCGCCAGTTAGAAGAAGCAGGAGTCGTCGATGCTCAAGCTGGCTCTGGGATCTATGTGCGTGATCCCGCTCAGGATGGTGGAGCCAAAGTTAAATCCCCCGTGTTGGATCAAAATCCTGAAGCCTACAAAGTAGTGCAGGCAAGCTTGGATGATTTACTTAAATTAGGCTGTTCGCTCAACCAGGCAAGGGAGCTTTTGCTGGGTGAAATTGACTGGAGGCTTCGCTGTAGTGCCCAAGTGCTAGTGACCGCTCCTGCCCACGATATTGAAGCAGGCGAAGTGATTGTGCGGGATTTAGAACGGGCGCTAAATATTCCGATTCAGCTAGTGCCGTTAGAAGAGTTAGAGCAAACTTTAGACCAAACTCGCTCTGGCACGGTTGTCACCAGTCGTTACTTTATCGCTCAAGCCGAAGAAATTGCGGCTCCTAAATCGGTGCGCGTCATCCCTGTGGATATTTATGACTTTGAATCTGAAATTAAGGTCATCCAGGGTTTACCCAAAGGGAGTTGTCTCGGCGTTGTTAGTCTGAGTGCCGAAACGGTGAGCGTTGCCAATGTGATTATTCACAGCTTACGCGGCGATGATTTGCTGGTGATGACTGGGCAAGTTAGCGATGCTTACAAGCTTGCCGCGATCGCCCGCAGTGCCCAAACGATCATCAGCGATCAGGCAAGTTGCGCCACAGTTAAGGCAGCGATCGCCTCCGTTCGAGAAGAACTGATTCGTCGCCCTCAACTGATCTGCTGCGAAAACTTTATCGTCTCCAAATCCATCAGCTTGCTGAAGCGTGAACTAGGACTAGAGTGAAAAAATTAAAAGGTGGCATGGATTCACCACACCACCCTATTGATCATTGCAAAGAAAATACGAGTCGGTCAACGTCCTTTTATTTTGTAGAAATCTATCATTATGAGAACTTCTACAAAAGTGGCTCTTTTAGAGAGCAAGCTGTCTAGATTCCGCTTCTAATTGGCTCACTAGATTTTTGTTTCCCTGCCCTTTAGCAACTTCGAGCCGACGCTCTAAATTACGGCGCAGATTTTCGTGATGAATGGTAGATGCCTCCAAAAAGTCAGAAGTAATCGCCTTGGGAGCCAGCGATGCTTTCGCAGGTCTGGTAAATTCTACGATTCCGTTGGCATTTCTGACATATTGCACACCTCGGTAAGTCAGTGGCTGAGGGCTACCAAAAGCAGGTGTAGAAGTAAATGCTTGAGCTATTTGAGCGGTGGTATAAGTAGCCCCGCGATAAATCAAGGGATAGTTCGATTCGACTAAAGTTTTGCAACGTTGAGCGCTTCGATAATGTCTCAAAGCATCCACTTCCCTCACTTCTAAGGAAGATGGATTGTATTCGTAGCTGTCACCGCGATAAATAAGGTTCATGGTTCGCCTCGCAAAGAATAATTTTCTAGGGTTAGTGAGGCGCGTTCCTTCGGGAAAAGTCCCTACTTCCGTCTCATCTGAACCGAGTTCATGTGATTCATATCACCAGACGAGATGAACGTTTTACTTTCTTTCTGTATCATATCTAACTTTTTTGAGGTAAATATCCTTCATGAAGAAGACTTATCAAAGATTCATGACAAATTTACAGTTAGCTAAACGATAACGACTTAATCGGATGGAATAAACCTTTGAGTTAGATGATGTAAGCAAAATACCCAAAACATTCAAAAAATGTTAGGTCCGTACCCCTAGGCTGACAGGTACGCTAAGTTGGTCGCAGATTCATTAAGTCACTGTTTAATTGCTTGCATCAATAAAGTGAACTTGCTCGCATACCTTAGATATTCCATGCATTTTTCTCAACCGTGAAAGTAATCATTTTTGACTTTGATGGAACGATCGCAGATTCTTTTGAAGCGGTTTGGAACATTAGCAACAAACTAGCCGCTGAGTTTGGTTACCCCGTGACTCAGGCAGGCGATATTACCCAACTCAAAAACCTCAGTTCCAAGGAGATCATTAAACAATCGCAACTGTCTCCCCTCAAAATCCCCTTTTTGGTACGCCGTTTGCGAAAAGAGTTAAGCCGCGAAATTCCCCATTTGCAAACATTTCCGGGTATGGAGCCAGTGCTGCGATCGCTGCAACAACGGGGCGATCGCTTAGGCATTGTCACATCCAATTCTCGTGAAAATGTAGAAGCATTTCTTGCCGCCCAAAACTTGCTTAACGTGTTTGACTTTGTAGAATCTGGCTTAGCACTTTTTGGCAAAGACAAAGTGATTCAGCGCGTAGTCAAACGACGACGGCTCAATCTAGCAGACACAATCTATGTGGGTGACGAAACCCGCGACATTGAAGCCGCTCGAAAAATCGGCATTCCAATCATCTCAGTTACTTGGGGTTTCAATTCAAGTCAGGCATTGGCAGCAGAAAATCCTGATTTTTTGATTCACCAGCCAGAAGAATTGCTGCAAATGACAAAAGCGAATGACAAATAGAGAATGACGGAGGGCGATCGCGTAGCGTTTCTGTAGCAATTATGACAAAGGGGAAGATTAGAAAGTCAGGCAACTGGTAAAGTAGCTGAAACCTGAAACCCGAAACCTAATTACCAAAGACCGCACACTAAGTTTAAATAATCGATATGACTGACGCATTACTCCAGGTTGACCAACTGAAAATTGCCTATCCCGCACGGCATGGGCAACTAGGAACTGCCAAGCAGGAGCCTATTTGGTCGGTGGATGGAGTTTCCTTTGAATTACGGGCGGGCGATCGCTTGGGGTTAGTGGGCGAGTCGGGCTGCGGCAAATCAACGCTGGGACGGGCGTTGCTGCGGTTATTGCCAGCGGGAAGTGTGACCCAAGGCAGCATTCAGTTTGCCGGACAGTCGGTGTTAGACTTTACGCCTTCAGCGCTGCGTCGCTTTCGAGGAGAATCGGTGGCGCTGGTGTTTCAAGATCCGATGACGCGGTTGGATGCGCTGATGACGATTGGCGATCACTGTGTAGAAACGCTGCAAGCTCACCAGCCAAAACTATCGCGATCGCAGGCAAAAGATCGGGCGATCGCCGTTCTCGAAGCGGTGAAAATCCCTGCGAATCGCTGGGCACAGTATCCCCATGAGTTTAGCGGCGGAATGCGGCAGCGGGTGGCGATCGCCCTGGCATTGCTGCTGAATCCCAAGCTGATTGTGGCAGACGAACCCACCACCAGCTTGGATGTGACGATATCTGCCCAAATCTTGCAGGAATTAACGCGCCTGTGCAGTGAGCGAGATATGGCGCTGCTGCTGATTTCCCACGATTTGGCGCTGGTGGGGGAGTATTGCGATCGCATTGCCGTGATGCACACCGGAAAATTTGTGGAAACAGGCGACACCCAGTCAGTCCTCACTCATCCGCAGCATGACTACACGCGATCGCTGTTGCAGGCTGCTCTCCATGTGCAAGCGATCGATGCTTCCCAAACCCCAACCCCAGCCCCCCAAACTTCGACCCTTGCCACACCGCTTCTGCGACTTCAAAATCTCACAAAACACTACAGCTTAGAATCCAACCTGATCGCTCGATTAGTTTCTGGCAAAGGACAAACTTTGAAAGCAGTGGACGACATCACGCTGGAGATTTATCCGGGCGAAACTTTGGGATTAGTGGGAGAATCGGGCTGTGGCAAAAGTACTCTGTCACGCACTATTTTGCAGCTTGTGCGCCCGACTTCTGGACGGGTTGAGTTTTTGGGACGCAACCTGCCGGACTTAGCTCGTGCAGCCATGCAGCGACAGCGACGACAGATGCAAATGATCTTTCAAGATCCGCGAGCGTGTCTCAATCCGAGGATGACGGTGGGGCAAAGCATTGCTGACCCGCTATTGATTCACCAATTAGCCAGCCCGATCGCTGCCAAAAAAACGGTGCTAGAGATGCTAGAACGAGTTCGCTTAACTCCCGCCGCAGCCTACTACTCCTGCTATCCATCGGAGCTTTCGGGTGGGCAACAGCAGCGGGTGGCGATCGCCCGTGCCTTAATCACCCGCCCCCAACTTGTGATTTGCGATGAACCTGTGAGTATGCTAGATGCCACGGTGCAAGCGCAGGTGTTGGATTTGATGCAGGAATTGAAACAAGATTTTCACCTGACCTATCTATTTATTACGCACGATCTTTGGGTGGCGCGCTATTTTTGCGATCGCATTGCCGTGATGCAAGCTGGAAAAATCGTTGAACTGGGGCAAACCCATGACATTTTCACAAACCCGCAGCATCTCTATACTCAAACCTTGTTGCAGGCAGCACCATTATTGGAAAGGGGATAGGGGTTGGAGCGAGAAGTTAAAAACCGAACAGTTCAGATTTCGAGGAGCGATCGCATTTCTTGGATCAAGATTTCTTGTTCTTTGCGTAAAATTTCTAGGCGATCAAGAATTTCGGGCAAACGCTTTTGAGCATCTGGTTGATCTAATTGAGTAAATTGAAATGCGTTTACTTGATTAAACAATTTGAATGTGCGTCCAAACAGCCAGTAAATCAACTTGAGGGGTGCTTGTAAGATGAATAGCCATGCTTGCTGAATGAATCGGGCAATAGCTCCTAACAACCCCCAAGCGGATAAGAGTACCAGTAAAGTCACTGCGATCGCCCACAGGGGATGAGCCACCACCCAAGCCACAATCGGATGTTCTGCTATCCACATTTGAACAGAAGTAGTAATCATGTCTTGAACGTTTTTCGCGATCGCATTATTCAGATGATTAGCTTTTTATAATATTTCATTCAGTGCAAGCTTAGCTTTTTCTGCCGTTTGAGCAACGCTCCCCAAAGATGGTTTTATCTTCACTGTGATCGCTGACTCACTCAGCTTGCCAATGCAGATATTCTTGTTGTGCTACAAATGTAGTACAACACCGAGCGGTTTCTAGATTCACTCGTTATCATGGGTGAATGTTTGTGTTCTGGCGATCGCTTCTGCCGCTGCATTTCCCCATGCTTCACCCCCATTCCTATGACCTATTTCGATCATTTTGATTCCTACAATTCCAAACAGCCGCAAGCGCAGGGGCTTTT
>JBBSCL010000033.1:0-12498 GCA_038250345.1 Leptolyngbyales cyanobacterium | reverse complement strand
CCAACAATCGACCGATGAAGAATGTCTATTTTGCCATTCAACCCCCAGAGGCGAGGCACACGGATCAGCAGAAGTTGGAGGCGATCGCCATGCTGCTGGAGCCGTACACCGACCCACAAAAAAAGGCCAATAAAGGCGAAATCGTAAGCGTCATGCAACAAGCGCTGAACATTGCCTTGGGCTGATCAAATTAGGAATTATTGTCGATGTTCTTATTTGATTGGTTTAGGCCGGGATGTAATGAGACGCGATCGCCGGACTATTGAACTTCATGGCAGGCCGACTCTAAGCACAAATCAGCGCCATGCTCCGCAACGCGCCCTGTGGTTTGGCTCATGAATGTCAGGCACCGCGAAACGCAGTGCCCCAGCTCTGCACGAAAGTATAGTTTTGTGCAGGAACCCTGAGTCTGTAAGAAATCTGGTTAGGGCAATGGGAGAACTTTCAAGGGTTGGTTGCGATGAGGGGTTGATTGCGCTCTGGTTGCATGATCGACCCGAAGGTACGCAGGCAAACTATAGGCGCACTATTCGAGACTTTCAGCGATTTACAGGCAAATCATTGAGAGATATTCGCTTAGAGGACTTGCAGGCATACGTTACAGACTTGGGCGATCGCCAGCTCGCGGACTCAACCCGACGAAACAAGGTCAATGCCGTTAAGTCGTTGTTCAGTTTTGCGGCTAAGTTGCAATATCTTCCTTTCAATATTGCGGCAGCTCTCAGAGCCAAAAAACACCACGCCACATTAGCGGGACGCATCCTGAAAAAGGAGCAGGTTCGAGCGGTCATCTCGTATCATCCCTTAATTCACTTTCTCTATGGAACTGGTGTTCGTATTTCTGAGGCTTGCGGTTTGACTTGGGACGACATACACCAACAGGCTAGTGGACAGACCCAGGCGAGGATTTTTGGTAAAGGTGGTAAGGAGCGAATCGTCCTTATCCCTCAGTCTGTTTATGAGGCGATCGCCACCTTGCAGCAACCAGGCTCGTCAATTGTCTTTTGGCACAACGGCAAACCCATAACTCGATATGATGCCCACCGCATTGTCAAAGCAGCCGTTAGCAGAGCGGGTCTAGACGGTCGAATCTCTGCACACTGGTTTCGTCATGCCCATGCCCAGCACTCGCTCGCTGGTGGGGCACCATTACACCTGCTGAGAGACAGCCTTGGGCACAGCTCCATTGCTGTAACCAATATCTACTTGGAGAGCAACCCCGAAGATGGCAGTAGTCGCTATCTGGACCTGTAGGAATTCTGCAAGGAGACATCCTCTAATCGCAGGGCACTCATGCAAGAAATCATTAATGGCGCAGGCACTAGAATTCTCTTTGGGATTCTCCATCCTGACTCACTCAATCAAACCCCTATTCCCCTTCCCCCAGACGTTGTTATCGCTACCGCAGCGGAGACACTAGCTAACGGAACAAGTCTCGGTGTTCAAGCATTAGGTAATCCCGTTCCTGCTGGTTCCTGTTTACACTTCTATCCAACCACGGGCGTTTCTACAGTTGTTCTCAATGGTGATGCTAGTAAAGGCACTCAGACCCTCACGATCGAGGCTGCGACCGAGGCGATCGCAGCCAACAGCAAGCTCAAGTTCCCAGGCTATGAGTTTGAGGTCACCGTAACGGCACCCGTCGCAGTAAATGCTGTGTCTGTTGCGGTGAAGCCTCTCAAGCAGAAGATCGAAGACGCAGCGACCGGATATGTGTTTTTTGGTCCGTACAAGACCGCTTACACCCAAAACGGCACATCTGTTAGCGGAAACACTCTTTCAGTACTGCCACTCGATGAAACTATCCCTACAGGGGCGATCGCATTGCATAGAGGTCTATTGCTTCTCCAAGGCGGCACCGACGCTAAAGAGGATATCAAAACGGGCGAGGAGAGCAGCCCTATGTTCGGTCAGGAGGGCGGTTATGAGAGCGGCGTGGCAACCAGTTCCAAGTGGTCTATCTCCTACGATGCAATGGCGCTACCTGTAGAGCCAGGTTTCTATCGTCTGAGTTATGCCGCTATCAATGCCAGTGATGGTGTCTATGCCTATGTCGTCAAGGAAGACAAGGCACCGTCTGGTTTCGTTAACGGAGAGCGGTTTGAAGGTATCTGCCAAGTAATGGGTAGATCTAAGAAGAATCCAGCAAAAGGCAGCGTGACTTTTTCTACTACCTTCAGCGGCAGAGAGAAACCCATTTCAACCCCACCCCGCAAATAATGATTGAATCCCTCACAGGACACCTTGCATTCGCTTGTGGTTGCAGAATCATAGGCGAATGCATTGTTGCAGGTTTGCTTGTCCTAGATCTCGATTTTACCCCCGGCAAGCATGAACTATGGGATGCAGAGGGTAACTGCTATGGCATCGACATAGAAGGAGTTCCCGGAAGCTTTGAATTCAACGTATCAATGAGGTGTCTAGATGCTTCCTTTTGATAGCCAGCCCCAGGTTTTTACCATCCGAAAAACAACCATGCCCC
Source organism: Leptolyngbyales cyanobacterium (assembly GCA_038250345.1). Lineage (GTDB taxonomy): Bacteria > Cyanobacteriota > Cyanobacteriia > Leptolyngbyales > Leptolyngbyaceae > ULC077BIN1. The sequence goes on along the minus strand of JBBSCL010000033.1, from coordinate 10,016 downwards.
GCTATGGTTGCCTCACTGTTCAAGAAACCATCTTGTTCGACCAGTTGCTTGCAGAGCATCAAGACTTGATTGATTCTCAGTCACCCGACGCGGCACTTGACTTCTTCATGCCGATCGCCGCCACATTGATCCTGATATCCCGCGATAGTCCAACTTGGTCGATCGCCACCGCTAAAAATTACTTTACCCCCGGCGAGCTGGTTGATATCGCAGATTTCGCATTAGGCGAGCGGCGACGCTGGAAAGACCCAATCGCTGGTCCCGTTACTTCCAATGCGAGCCAGAGCAAGCGAGGCACTGATTGGGCAGAGGTTTACTGGCTGCTCAAGCTGCACTATCCCTATGAGGAATCTTTTTGTAGATCAAACTTCGGCTCATGCCCGGTTCTTCTGGTTGAGCAGGCGATCGCGGCATCCACCCGATTAGAAATTGAACGGGCACACCGGGCAGCCACACCAATCTCGTTGCTAGGCTACTATGCCTTGTCCGGTCAAGGCGTTGAGGCGCAGACATCTCAATTCAATCCCTATGAGAAGATGCTAAATCAGCGTCAAGCATTGCAATCCATCGACAGGGCGATCGCAGCCACCGTAATCAACCTGCTGGATAAGGGACAGCTACCGAGTTGGGTCATTCCCTTGATTCCCATCGACAAAATGCGACTTGCTGCGAACGCTTGAATAGGCCATCCAAGCGACCCTGTGCAGTTCGGTTGCTACTTCGTTATGTATGTCGGTGCAAATATCCCATTGCAGCCGAGCAGCCAACCGACCCCAGGCGATCGCCATGCTGATACTGGAGTGTTTACGGTCGTCCACATAGAAACAGTACTCATCAACTCGTCTCACGACCAAGCCCACCAGTTTTTAGAGTAGTTCCCGCAGAGTAGGAACTCTATTTGAGAAAACAGGTTTTCAAATGGAAAGCTCATCGTCAGATACACGCGGCATTGGTGCAGGTCTTAGTCAGTTGGTCCGAGACGCAGAGCAAAGCGCTAAGTTGATCAAACTGGCGATCGCCGACGCTGTAATTAGCGAACGCGAGGGGCAGTCACAATTATTGGAGCAACAAAGAGCCTTTCAGGAGCAGCGTGTCGTCCTTGCGGAAAGGCAGGTTCAGCAGCTCAAGGACATCCTCTCTAAGTCCTCAGACCCCGATAAGCAGGCAGACATCAATAAGCAACTGTTGAGTGCTGAGGGTGTTCTTGTGGATGCCAGGTTAGCCATTGCTCGAACCTTTGCGGATGAGGCCGAGGCCGGAAGGAAAGCGGAGGCCGACGCGGTTAAGGCACAGTTAGAGCGTCGTGAGGCCGAAGAGAAGGCAGCTCTAGAGCGGATTGAATCGGCAAATAGAGAGTCTGATGCTCGAATTACTCAGAGCCAGCAGCAACGTAGTCTCGCTATTAAGCAGCAGCAGTTAAGTGGTGTCCTTTCTGCTGAGGAAGCCAGCGCAGCGATCGCCCAAATTGAGCAGGACGGCATTGCTGAAACGGTACAGGCCAGACGTGCTGAGTTAACCGAGGTAATCCGGTTAAGAGACGCGGGGGTGATCAACGCCGAAGAATCGCGCAGCCGGGAGCTTGCCCTTAATGAGGAGATCGGAAAGCTCAACATCCAGCGCATCGACGTAGAGATTGAAGCTCAAGAACGCGCCCGTGTTGCAGCTCTTAAGGCGATCGAAGACCAGAAGAAGGCCACGATCGAGGCCATTGAGTCAACCGCAGCTCTGCAAGTGGCCCCGTTGGATTCCCGCAAAATCGAGTTGGACATCGGCAGCTTTGCCGCTGACTCTAAATCCGGGCTGTTATCGGCTCAGTTGGAGCAGCAGCAGGCGATCGCCCAGGTTGAGCAGACCCGGTTTGATATTGCCATTCAGCGCGCCGAGTTGATTGAGAATGACGCGGAGGTTGATCGGCTGAAACTGGAGCAGCTCAGGGCACAGGAGCAGGCTACCCTTGCAGCGTTTGAAATCCAGCGTCAGCAGTTGACATTGGCTCAAGAACAACGTGCTATCGAAGCAGAGCAGCGAACAATCACGGCTGAGATTGCTGCGATTGAAGCAGAGGTCAATTTACAGAAGGCGATCGCTAATGAGGCTTCTGCGGAAGAGATTGCCAACCTCAGAACAATACTTGATTTGCGAGAGCGGCAGGTTTCACAGGCTACTTCAGCCGAACAAAATCTAGGCAAACTCAACGCCCTTGAGTCGAGTGCCCTAAGTGCAGACCAGGCCAATGAACGTGCCAAGTCGCAGCTCGCTATCGAAGAGGAGCTAGGGGCGATCGCCAAACGACAGAGCGACGGCGACCAGGGCGATGTTGCCACAACTTTATCTGCTGAGGATCGTGAGCAGCAGCGAATCGCCAACGGGCAGCGATACGGCTTTAATGCCTCTGGTTCATCGTTATCGCAGCTCAGGATACAGCCGTCTCTAGATGTAGAAGCCCTCAAACCCATAGCTGACTTAGGAGGGTTGGGAACTGTTGTGCAACAGGGCAATGGTCAGGTTGTGCAAAAACTGGATGAGTTGAATCGCTCAATCTTACAGTTAGCGAACACGCCCCGGTCTATCACTGTTTCGGCACCCGACCCGGTTGGAGCGGTGGAGAAGGTTTTATCTGATGTCGCTAAAACAAGTTTTCGTAGGGCAGGGCTATGACCTTAATCTTAAGTTTCAATTCTCTAGCGGTCACAATCGGCAATCGTTTTACTTCTCCATTCATCAACGGCAACTACCCAAGGCGAAGGCTTGACCCACCCCAAAGCAAGCAATCACTAGCAGGCACAGTAATAGTAGAGCTTGCTGCATACGAGGGGATTCATATTTGGCCTATCGCAGTAAGGCTTAGGAAGTTGGAGGCTGAAAAGCTGAAGCGCATTCATTCAATGTGGTTGTTAAATCGGCCATTGAAATACCTCACACTCCAGGACTACATTGATTCTATCTACGAACCGGGACTAACAGCAGCAAATAGAACCCGTGCGATCGCAGACGGCGCAAGTGTAGCTGTGGATGCTAGTGGTATTAGTTATTTCAGCAGTTTTAATGTACTGTTTTCCAATACGCCGGAGTTCTTGAAGGATGGGGCTTGGGTCAAGTGCCAATTCCAACTTAAAGAAGGCGAAAAGACAACCCCGTAGCCGCTATATTGTGGGAAATGGTCAACTAGCCGAGGGTAGATGGTCTTAGATCTTGGAAGTGTGCCCGTGTCCGTAGATCTGGCCTACCCAGATGGCAGCAATAGAATCACCGTTCCAGTCACTAAATTCAAAACTCAAGACTCTCACTTGGGAGAAGACGGCTTAATTAAAACCACCGGGCTTTTGAGTATCCCGACCAGTCCCATTGATGGCTTCGCTGAGTCGTTAGACCCAGAGATAAACCCGTTACGGTTTGCCCGTGGTTGCCAGGTTATTAGCAAAATCGCATACACCCCCGGCTCGTGGATTGCACACCCACGGGCGAGGTTGCGAGTTTTGAAGACACCAACAGCACTGTTGGGCAACGAACCTGTGCTGGAAATCCAAATCGGTTGTGTTCTGTCGTTACTGAATTATCGAAAACTACCCAGCGACGATACCGAAATACCCCTTGGTACTTACAAGTTTAGATATGAGCTGATTCAAGCACTAGCTTCTAAGCTTGGCATAAGCTCTTTTGGGGTGTACATCGAGGAGTACCCCATTAACTACCCCATTCTGACTGAAGGCGGGTATGTAGCAACGATGGGTCGAATCGCGTGGGACGCGGGATATGTGCTCTGGATAAACAACCAAGAGGAATTAGTCTCTATCAAGGCCGGAATTAATCCCACACGACCCGACTTAAGAGTAAAGGTAGGTACTCAAGAGGTCCAGGTTAAAGCGATCGCCGCTGAGGAAACCGCCACGGAAATCATTAGAGCCGTTGGGGTTGCACCTGATGTTAAAGCCACAGAAAACCCTAAGACTATATACGCCAAATCCTCAGACTTGGAATTCAACCCTTCCTCGCGGCGTAAAACCGTCTTTTTAGGTTTTGGTTCTAATCAGGTAGCGACTCACACGACACAGACGCAGCCCCGTGGGAGAGTTTTTCCTGCTTTGTTTCCCGGCAGTACGAGAGAGTTGCGATCGCTAGACCATGATACTTACTGGTATTACGATTCGGAACCTGAAGGTCTGTTGCGTTACAAGAAGGAGAAAATTCGACAGCCTAAAGGCGTTATTTTTCCCAGCCAGCATCCCGGCAACTCAAGCCCGACCGATGCCAAGGAGATCTTAACTCGCTATTACTACGAGGACGACGCAACGATCCGCATTGAGAAACTGACCTACGAGCCAGCTTCCATAGTTAGTGGAATCGCGCCTCTCTATCTAGGTCAAGAGATTCGTGACTATGGCTTAGCGTTATCGGAGTGGGTCACTCAAGCATGGAGACTGGAAAGCGGTGTGTGGATACAGTCTTCAGAGGTTCGTAAGTATAAGCGGGGAGAGCAAAGCCGCGCTGAGACTTCGTTTAGTGGTGCTGGCAGCACCACGCCCCCAGCACCGGAACGCCGCACGGAACCCTTTAACGGTGAGGAGAAGCAGTTTAGTGGCGAGGTACGCTTTCCTCCAATTGTTGGTGCAGGCTTTCAGGAAATAGATCGAGAGTATGACGTTCACTATCCCGTCAGCGAGGAGCATTGTCAGGATCACGCCCGGTTAGAAGGCACCCTGTTACACGGCAGGCAATCACGCGTTAATTGGATTTTGCCCGTAGGAAGACTGTATCCACACACCTACAAACCATTGATGATAGTGGATTGGACGTTCATCAATGGCGTTGTAAAGCGGCACATGATGGACGGTGTGGGTTTCTTTCATAACGCTACGTCTGGTGTTTTTGGTGGAGACAGCATAAATTTTGGTCAAGTTAAGCGGCGATCGCCCCCGTCTGGTCCCCCACCAGGCGAAAACATCCCAGACCCAGCAGAGTACCTTGTTCCGCCTTTTGCGATCGCCGCAACGCTGAAAAGCCAATACAAGAGCAGGTCTGGGCTGTTTGCCCCCGACTACCCGCTAGTGGTAACAGGCAGCTTAATTAGTGTTATGCAATCAAGCGGCACCATGATTCCTAACAGGCTAGAGGTTGAAATCGTCAACCTGACCACCGCTGTTATCAACCTTGTTGCTAGTCCTATTCAAGTTGCGATCGCCAGTACCACCACCGCAGCGATCGCCTTAGCTGCTGATGTTTTCTTGACTGTTGAGATTAACAACCAATCGACGGCAGGCGTTAGCTTGAGTGCAGATGCTCGATTAGTCGTAGACATTGCCAGTACCACCACCGCAGCGATCGCTCTAGCAACGGGACCGATCGGTGTCACATTCACATATGTATCGGGAGGAGACACAAACGGACTATTTTACTATCTGGGTACAAACAGAGGTTTGGTCAGTTGGCAAAATCCATATTATGCTGGCCGACTAACGATAACCGCCTCATCGTTCGGTTTTGGTACTACCGTCGCCGAGCTTGTAGATCGCAACGCCGGGTCAATTTTCACGACCGCAAACGTTGCGGGAGGTTGGTTTGAGTTCGATTTAGGCGGTTACAAGCTAACCCCCAGCAAGTACTCATTGAAAACCAGAGACTATGTAGGTAACTGTCCAACTGCCTTTAAGCTGCAAGGATCAAACGACTATAGTATCTGGATAGATCTAGATACACGAAGCACTCCCACATGGGTTCCACTTGAGTGGAACACTTATTCGGTAGCCGCATCAACCGCCTATCGGTACTTGAGGTTCACAAGCTTAGGCTTGGACAGTGCCGGAGCGAACCTATTTCTATTTGCGGAATGCGAACTTTATGGAGTTTATATTTAATGCCCTCATCTCTTGGAGTCAACACGATCAAGTCTCTGTTAGATCATGCGTTTGGGGCGATCGCCTACTCACCATTGTCAAATCTCCACGCCGCAGTCCTTACCACCAATCCATCTGACTTCACCAGCGGCACTGGTGCAGTGCAGGCGGCGGGTGTCGGTAGGGTGGCGATCGCCAACAACAGCACCAACTTTCCAGCGGCAGCTACCACCGGGCTTGTCACAAGCAAACCAAGTGGGTCCGCTATAAATTTTGGCAATGCACCTGCTGATTTAACCATTGTCGGTTTTGGGTTTTACAGTGACTCAACTACTGGTAACTGGGTAGCTGGAGGTAGCCTGACTTCCCCGGTCATTATTTCATCAGGACTGAATATCTCGATAGAGGTTGCAGCGCTAACCCTGAAACTGGCGACCAGCGCTACTGGAGGACTATCGGGCTATCTATCACGCAAGCTGTTGGATTTAGCGTTCGGGGCAGTGAGTTACACCGCACCAAGCAGTATACACAGCGCCTATTTTAGTACAGCCCCACATTACGCCAGTGGATCTGGAGCGGTTGAGCCTAGTGTCGGTGGTTATGGGCGCGCCGAAAAGACCAACAACAGCACCAACTTTCCAGCGGCAACCGGGACAGCGATCGCAAGCAAGACCTGCGCTACAGATATTGAGTTTACAGACCCAACCGCAGACCAAGGCACCATAACAGCGTCAGGCTTCTTCGATGCAGCGAGTACTGGTAACTTGCTCTGGAGTGGGCAGCTCACGACCCCAAGTACCCTTGGAGCATCCACCGACAACGTGAGAATATCTGCAAATACGCTAATCATTGGAGTTGAGGCCGCATGACTGTATTCAGATCTCTAGACGGTGCCGCTGTTGTCCTCGACTTAATTTATCGTGACTATCCCAAATTTGACCCTACAAAGTTCAAGGTTATAGCTATCAACGGGAGTGACGCGATTGAAGAAAACAGTACCTTTATGGAGTTTCTTAAATTGGAACTCAGTCAGGCAGACGGTTATAGCCGCAAGTCTTGGGCACCGGGAGGAGCGCCTGTAAAAGACTTGATCAGCAAGACCGTAAACTTTGAGCCTGTAATCGTTTCACTGCTGAAATCATCAGCCCCACTCGTAACCCAGCCGTGGGACTGTCTTGCTCTGGTTGCCAATGCCAGTGTTCAGGCGAATATAGCGATCGCCAGTATTTCAAGCAATGCGTTCCAGGCGACGGCTCACGGACTTGTTGCAGGAGAGCGAATTTTCTTTGATGGAGCGATCACCTATCCAGGTATCACAGCCGACACCTATTATTGGGTTTCAGGCACTGGTCTAACTGCCAATCAGTTCAGGGTAGCGGCAACGTCTGGAGGAACGGCGATCGCGTTAACCACATTCACTGGGTTACTCACAGGCAGGTGTGCAAATGGCGTGTTGCTTAACTTCGAGAAGGTCCCCACAGACGCAGCAGGCAATAACACGCGCTTTTTTGAGCCAGGATCAACTGTCTCTGCTGTCGTGCAGCAAGGGTTGGGTTGATGGATGATTCTATTCCTAGCGAGCTTGACTTGCTGCTATCTGAGGCAGCTTATTCCGTTAATTTGAGCAGGGCGGAGAGGGCGATCGCCGTTCAGGTCAGGGAAGACTTTGCCCGTTCCAACAATACTCACCACACAGCCGCAGGTTGGAGCAATGGCAGGCCAGTAGTGAAACCCATAGGCGGAGAACCTTATCCTGCTATTGGCTCGATGGTTACAAACGCGTCCGTTAGTCGCAGAACACCCCTTCTATATATGGCCTCCAGTGCCAGGTTGGGGCAGATGACCAGGCGGCGTGAGGTTGTGGAAGACCCAAGGAATCCGACCGCAGAAATCGCCTTTCTGTATCTTTTTCATGACGTTGGAGGTAGCGAGCATATCGACGTACAGCGTTTCTATGTGGGTGGGATCTGCCCAATGGTGCTGGTTAACGAGATTAACCGCATTGAGCCGCCTGTGACAGGTTTTCTAAGGCGAAGAAGTGTCGCATCTGCCTTAGCCCTTGAATCACGGGGAGCCGTGCTGGAAATCAGAAAAGGTAGATTGTTTCCTTACGCTCTCGATGCGGGTGAAACCCCCCCAGCAGATTACGAGGACCAGATGTATGTAAACCCCTACTCTGACTACTACAAATTTGATAACAGGCAGGCTTTTCTGATTGACCGCAGCGGCACCGTTTCCGAGATAGAGCCAGGTAATAACGAGCATATTGGGTCGTGGACTCACGATCTCAAAGGCTTTTACCTGCTTAATCAGTTCGATTTAGGCGATCAGGTTAATTATTGCCGAGACATCAACCTTTCACCAGGAGGCGGCTTGGTGAACAATGACAGCAATCGGCACGATGGATTAATTACCATTTTACAGCCTACAGAGCCTGCTATCGGCGCGAGTGTCCCATTAGTCAACTATGCCTCTTTAGATGCCAGAGAACGGCTGATGCTTGGCTCAGAGCTTGAGATGCCGATCTGGTTGTGTAGCGCTGAGTTGCAATCCCTAGAGGGGCAGTGTAGAGCCGTGATACAGCAATACGAAGCGGTTGTACTGACTGGTATTGATGTCAATATCGAGGGAACTGAAGAAGGCTACTTATTGCAACTCTCAGGACTATACATCCCATGAACGACCTAGAAGACATGGCGCGAATTAGCATTGCTGAAGGTAGGGCAGAGCGGTTCAACAGTCTCGTTGTGAAGAGAGACACACAGCGATCGCGCAGTGAGTTTTCCTTGGTTTATCACGGTTACAGGGACGGGCAGCATTGGGGGCGATCGCCTGATGGGGGCAGAATGCCGATTAAGGCGACCAGCCCCGGTACGATCAAGCGCGGTCAAATGTTTGTAGGGATGAGAGCTAGTGGCACGGGGGCTATTTATGCAACGTGGATGCCGTGAAAGGGAGTTATGCTGCGAGTGCGGCAATGGAAGGTGAAAGGTTGCCGAGGTCGCTACTATATTTCGTTAGCCTTTTCAAAAATGCGACTGCGGCTTGGTGATCTTCGACCGAATCTGATCTGAAATATAATTCTTCAAGTCCAGCCTTAATGTGATCCATTGCTTCTGGGAACTTCAGATACTCTTTTAAAATCAGGTCGTTGTATTCGCTTAGGAATCCAGCATCCGGACGGCAAAACAGCTCTCTGATAATAGTAGGATTATCCCACATTGCGCTAGCCGCAATGCCTGCACGAATTGAGGCATAGGCTCTCTGCCATGTAAGAGCGTCGTCTAGACTACCGTAGCGCCTAATTTCAGTCCAAAATAGACGGGGTTGTAGAAAGTAGGCTTCCAAACGACCGAGGAACTTCCACGAGTTGTAAGTTTCTCTCTTGAAATTCAATGGTATTTCCGTACCTACCATGAGAATAACCCTCGCGCCTTTTTTGTCGCCTTATCGGCTGATTCTACTACTTCCTCATGCCCTTCAGCGCCATCTCTGACGATTTGATGCCGAGCTGCAATGTCCCCTGTCTGCAATGCTTCTTTAGCCTCAGTTGGCAAGCCAGAGCGATCGCGAACACCAAGCTTACGGCAAACTTGGTTTACATCTTCGCCTAGCATGTTTCGTCCCACAGTCTTGTTAACTGCTACATGTGTATCTGCGGTTCCTCCGTGCTCGGATACAGTGCGCTGAAGTGCGCTGTTTGCGTTGGTACGGGTAGGTTCCTTCTTGTCAATGATGATGTCTGAGCCACCAAATACTGTAGTCTGGCTCTCGTTATCTTCCTGTGAGTTGAACCAATTCAAAAATCCCATTTTTCTTTTCTCCTGATTTGCTGATCTATTACTGAAATGGTGCGAAGTCTTGACGGGTGGTCAACTAGCAGTGCAGTGGGCTTAACACTGCACTGCCGCTAAAAATCTACAACTCTCCAAACGGATGAGGGATCGGGTACGGAAACGGTTTGACAGCCTCCGTTTGGGATGAAGGCAGAAGCGCGATCGCTCCCGGCCTTGATGAACTTAATCGGTTGGAATGGCAGAAAGAAATAGGTGCCACTGGGCAGGTTCCCAAATCTGTCGTGTTCTGTGAGCAGCGGTAGATTTTCACAATTCATTGATTTGGATAAGGGTGAATGGGGCATTGGCTTGCCTGTGCAGAGCACGTATCGCCCTTTTGATTTACCTT
>JBBSCL010000032.1:0-12590 GCA_038250345.1 Leptolyngbyales cyanobacterium | reverse complement strand
TTCACCTGACAGTCCTGAAGGTTTTGGCTTATCGATTAGTTTAGGCTTGAAATATTCTTTCGCGTAACCCAGCAACCGCTGTGATTCAGAAAAGCCCAGCGATTTAATGATGTAAGTGGCTACGGGAGAGTTTTTTACATCATAGCTAGAAGATTTACTACGCCCCTTTTCTAGGAGTTCCAGAACCTCTTGCTCTAATGGGGTGGTGGGCATAACCGGATGAGCAACCGTGGGCAAAAAATTCTCCAATTGCGCGCTAGATAAGCCACGACCGGGTAATTCACCCATCATGGTAGCTAGAGGAATATCTTGCCCTAACCGTTGAGAAAGCGCTTCGATCACGGCAATGGAAAGCAATTTGCTGCCCAAGTAGAGCCGCGCAATTTCTAGGTTTTTTTGAGTGCGACTAATAGCCGCGGTGTAAGTAGGCAAATCAGGCTCATTCAAATAGCGCTGAAATACTACTTCTGGCTTAAGAAAATACATGAAGCCTTCCATTTTTTGGAGAGAAAGGCGATAGCCAGAAACGGTGTAAGAATTGGCGCTAATCAAGTCGTGATTCGTTTCGGGCATCAGGTTCCAGGTGTTGTCAAGGAACTCCGCTGAAGAGGGATAGGCAAAATTTTCAACATCTCGGTTTGCCAATCGCACCGCTCGCCGCACAGTGCAGTGCAAATCTTCCTCGCTCCAGCCAAAGCCAAACTGTTCGTTTGTGACTGAGAGGCGATCGCGTAGACGTTCTCCAGCCGTTTGTCCGTCAGATTTAGACCGAAACGGAATGGTGGCTTCAATACAAGCTACAACCTCAGCGATCACGCTCATCGGTAAAGCGTGTTCCAAGCATTTCCCACCAATTACGGCGCTGAGAAATTCATTTTGCCCTGCTGCTGGCTGCAAAGTTTGCTCTGGGACAAAGTTAAAGATTTGAGCAACCATATCAAACATGCGATCGGGCAAAAGCTGGGAATGGCTCAAAATCACCAACTGTCCATCGATCTCTTTGACAAAGGGCGCAATCCGGCGACTGATGTTGACGCTGACCCCCTGATCTACCTGAACGTAGACGAGATCGTGAAACAGAGCGGCTAAGATCTCGATCGCATCGCCCGATCCCCCCACCTCAAAAATGTGTTCTGAGGTGTGAAAATAGCGCCAAGGTCCTGACATTGTTTGAATGATCAGTTCAGCCGTAATGGCAAGCTGTTCTGGCTCTGCACTGCCGCCTAGTTGAGCGATCGCCCAATCTAAGCTCTTCAGGCAACGCTCATAGTCTCGTCCAAATACTTTGTCTAGTTCGTGCCTCATGGCAGTTTCCCTACCCTAATTGAGTGCGATGCACTGAGTTTTTTGAATGGTATCAGGAATAATGAGGTAGGTATTAAGACATTGCTCAGTACCATTCCTGGTATCCACTCCTAAAGTTGCTTGAATAGGTTCAGAGTGCCCGGATCAATTGCGACTCAATCAGCCAGCTTAATAAAACGATAAAAGTCTGAGCAGTTTACCTTCCTGAGTTTGTACTCAGTTTAGATAATGCAGCACACTCAAAACTATTTATGTTAGGTGGCGTTGAGCTACTAGTGCCAGAGTGTCAGTCCAGTAGTCAACTAGTTCTTCACTTGCGGCTTCTACCATAACGCGAATCAACGGTTCTGTTCCAGAGGCACGCACCAGCACCCGTCCTTGATCACCCATTGTCAATTCTGCGGTGGCGATCGCCTGGATCAACGGTTCGCACTCTTGCCAGTTCACCCGCCGAGCGCGATCTTCAACCCGCACATTTTTTAGCTTTTGGGGAAACGTTTGGAAGCTCTGATCAACCAAATCGGCAAACGATGCGCCCGATCGCTTAACCAATTGCGCCAAATGGAGAGCCGTCAAAATTCCATCGCCGCTAACTCCGTAATGACGGCAAAGGACGTGCCCAGACTGTTCGCCACCCAGCATGGCAGCATGGCGCAGCATTTCTGCATGAACATATTGATCCCCAACTGCCGCCCTGACCAGCTTGCCGCCCTGTTGTTCCCAGGCGCGCTCAAAGCCCAGATTAGACATGACTGTTGCTACAACAGTATTCCCTGGCAGTTGATTGGTTTGCTTAAGGGCGGTGCCCCATAAATACAAGATGTAGTCGCCATCCACAGAGCGACCCAAATTATCAACCGCCAAGACGCGATCGGCATCGCCATCAAAGGCAACTCCGAGGTCTGCCTGATGCTCTTTGACCGCTGCCTGAAGCATTCCCAAATGGGTCGATCCACACTGGACATTGATGCGATCGCCATCGGGTTGATCATGCAAACAAATCACCTCTGCACCCAAGGCTTGGAAGGCGATCGGGGCAAGTTCCACCGCTGCACCCCAGGCTAGATCCAGCACAACTCGCATTCCGCTTAAGGGCAACGCATCAGATGCAGATTGCAGAGTTTCCTGAACTGCCTTGCAATAAGCCTTCGCCAACTCTGGACGGTGGTAATGAGTGCCCCAACCGCTAATGGAAGGTTGAGCGATCGCTGGCAAATTACCTCTTAATGCGGCTTCGATTTGGTTTTGGAGCGCGATCGCCAACTTGCTACCATTCGATCCAAAAAATTTGATGCCGTTGTCAGATGGCGGATTGTGGCTGGCAGAAATCATCACTCCGCCGATCGCCGCACTCGTATAAGTCACATGAGCCACTGCTGGCGTGGGGCACAATCCTAAATCCCACACTTCCAGTCCGGCAGCCGTCAACCCGGCAGACAGCGCCATCGCCAACATGCTGCTGGAGTTACGAGAATCTTGCCCAATCACCACAGGACCGATAGTCGCAACATCCGCTAATAGAACCCGCCCCGCCCAAAAACCAACCTGCAATGCCAACGGCGCACTGAGCAGTTCTCCTGCCCGCCCACGAATTCCATCTGTACCAAACAGTCGGCTTTCAGGTAAGGATAATGTTCCAACTGCAAAGCCTGCACTGACCGCATCCGTCGCTAACATTTTGCCCGGATCTTCAGACAATTGATTGATTAGAGCATCGGCAGATAGGACAATATTGCTTACTTGCTGCAATTTGACAAGGGACGAAACCATAAATTAACTCCGCACACTACACCAAAGGAAGATAACACTTTCTTTAGAAAAAGCAGCCTAGAAGAGGATGGAGATCTGAAAAAATACCCACTCTCTAGTTGTTTCCCGATGGGGAAGGAATCAAAAAAGCCTTTCAAACCATCTTCTTAGGACTTACGCACTCGCCCCCTAAATCCCCCAATTCTGGGGGACTTTGATCTCTAGCTCCCCCAGAATTGGTAGGGTTGATTCTCTAAAGAAAACAAATTCTTGAAAGTCCTATTTTTAGGTTCAACTTCTTGTGAGGGTAAACCAAAGAATAAGGGTTTCAGAGTTATTCCTCTGTTAAAGAATCTTCCCTACCCAGAATTGGGGGTTGGGGGGCAAATTTCGGTTGATTTGCGTAAGTCCTGCTTCTTTGGAAAGGATTGGTAAATTAGTTAAAGATCGCGTTCATTGATCTTCTAGGTCTGACGGTTCAATCCGGATTAAACTCCCACCTGTGTTAACAAAGGCTCGATCGCCTCCCAAGTCAGCCCTTGCTGAATATACTGCGGTGCGGCGGGATTGTAGGGACTGCGGAGGCGATCGATCGCAATAATGTTGGCGGTATCTGGCAGCACAGGCACATCAGGATCGGGCGCGGTGGCACGAGTTAAAGAACTGGAGAAGCCCTTAAAAACAGCCACTTCATCCAGTTCGTCGCCAATGCTTGCCCTGACAAGCAGCACTTCTTGAGGGCGCTTGAGAGTATATTGCTCTAACCGCAAAAGTTTATTCACAGTGGTTTACTTATACGCCAGTGGCAGAACGACCTTGTTTACCCAGCCGGACAAACACAAAATAGCCCAAATATAAAATGTAGATTGCCAATGCCAGAGTGGCTAGTAGCCCAATCGTGTAAGGCTTCATGCCGCCAATAAAATATTGTTTGAATATCCAGGGTGGCTGGAGCCAAATGCTACAGAATGGCTGAGCGATCATCTGCTTTGAAGGCAAAAACGCACATTGAAGGGCGGGAAGTGCCGCGATCGCGCCCAGTAAACTGTAAATCGTCATCCCCCACCGCCAAGAGCCAAATGCCAGCTTTAACTGACTCTTCGGTTGTTCATTAATCTCGTAATTCAAATCGACCCAAAACCATAAAGACAGTGGTATGAGAATTCTGGCAATCCAACCCGTCAAAAAACCTAAAGGAATTGCGGCAATAAGCAGCCCTACTGTAATGACAAGTAGGCTAGCAACCCGCCAATAAATAATCATCAAGTGCTGAATCGACTCTGATTTTTGGACAAACGACCAAATGAGTAACGCCAATGGGAACAAGACTGTGAACAAAACAGCCAGTCGATAATCAGTCCAAACGAGAGAAGGTAGCCAAGATGGGCTTTGCATAGCGGTGTTAGGAGAAATGAGAAAATGATCGCAAAAAACAAAGTAGCTTGAATGCGGGTCTGCATTCAAGCTACTTCATAAATCTTGGAGGCTGTAGATTAACTGATTCCAAAAAACAAACCCAAAAAGCTAATACTGGGCTTAATCGTCATAAAGGCGGCATTCGGCAGCTTCAGGATTATCATCACAATACTTTTCAAGAGAGTTTTTGGGCTTCAATTGTTTCTGATGAGAAGCTTCCGCTTGTAGTTCTTCAACGGCATCCCAAGCAGCAGCACACTCTGGTGAGGTGCCGCCTTTGATGTCGCAGACTTCACGAGCCTCGTGTAGCTCTTCTTCAATTTTTTGCTTAATGTCGCTCATGATGGATACTTTCCAGACAACTTTTTAAAGAAATTAAGAGTGTGGTGAGCTACCTCAACCGTCAGCGATAGATCTGCCCCTCAGGTCGAGCAGAGATGATAAACAGATAAATGGGTCGCGTACCGATTAGGATACAGAAGGTAGACACCTTAGGTGAGTGCCAATGCCAGTGTAACGCGAAGTCACCCCTCCTTGAATAAAGGGAATAAAGGCTTTGCTGGAATCGACAGTTCGGCGGGGGTTTTACCCTTTCATATCTTTGCAAAAATATCTTCTACACCTCCGTTTACGAGAATATTGCGCTAATCATAAAAATTCCTTAAACAGAGTCACTTTGGCAATTCATAATAGTTTGATGAGGTCAGTCCAATGGGGGAAACTACAATGGCAGAGCCGCTAAAAAAACAAATGAAGTGGGCAAGTTTTTTATCGACTCGTCCTTCGTTAGAAGCGGCGATCGCTGAGGTGGTGCAGCAGACTCAAGCGGCACTGCAAGATTCACCTGACTTAGCATTGATTTTTATTTCATCTGCCTTTGCCAGTGAATATTCTCGGTTAATGCCCTTGCTGCAAGAGTATCTGCCAGGGGTGCCCCTGATTGGCTGCGGTGGTGCTGGCATCACCGGGATGGATGATCAGGGCAATCCCTGTGAATTGGAAGGAGAACCTGCCTTAACCTTAATGCTGGCATCACTCCCAGAGGTTCACGTCCATACGTTTCATCTCATGCCTGAAGAATTACCTGACTTAGATAGCTCTCCAAGGGCTTGGGCAGACGCGATTGGGGTTTCTCCGGCTGAACAGCCCCAGTTTGTGCTGCTGGGTGACCCGTCGTTTGGGCGACTGAATGACTTGCTGCAAGGGCTAGATTTTGCCTATGCAGGATCTACGAAAATTGGCGGCTTGGTCAGCGGCAGTATTACCAATTCTGGCGGAATTTTTTGTGATGATCGCCTGCATCAAGAAGGGATGGTTGGTGTGGCATTGAGCGGCAATATTGTGCTGGATGCGATTGTGGCGCAGGGATGCCGTCCCATTGGTCAGCCTTACTTGGTGACTGAGGGTGAGCGAAATATTATGCTGGCATTGGATCAGGCAGATCTGAGTTTCGCGTCTACTGGAGGCGGGTCGAGGGTGTCTCAAAAGGGGACACCGCTGGAGGTACTGCAAGACCTGATTCAAACTTTAGATGAGGGCGATCGCGAGTTAGCGCAGCACTCGTTATTTATTGGCGTTGCCCAGAGTGAGTTTAAGCAAACGCTAGAACAGGGCGATTTTTTAATTCGGCAGCTAATCGGAGTCGATCCCAGAGTAGGGGCGATCGCAATTGGCGATCGCATCCGCCCCGGTCAGCGCGTCCAGTTCCATCTGCGCGATGCCAAAGCCTCGGCAGAAGATCTAGAAACGTTGCTGCTCCGCTACACTTCCAGCTATCCTGCTGATACTTTATCGGGCAGTGGAGCCTTGATGTTTTCTTGCACTGGCAGAGGCGAGGGGCTTTACGGTCAGCCTGATTTCGATTCTCTCTTGTTCAATCGCTACTTGCCAACTCTTCCTCTAAGCGGCTTTTTCTGCAATGGCGAAATTGGTCCCGTTGGCGGCAGTACCTTCCTGCATGGGTTTACCTCAGTATTTGGAATCTTTCGGCAGCCGTGACTCAAGCGGGGTGCGAAATACAAAGTGCTAGGATTTCACTTCTCACTTTTAACCCAAGATTTACGCTGACTTTGATATGCCTGCCTATAATGATTGCCTCTAGATATTTGTGCGCGTGTACGATCTGGATCGCTAAAATCACATCAAACTGCTGATACAAAACGCTTGATCTATGACTTCTGATACTTCAGTTCCCGCTTCTGCCTCAACTATTTCTGATGTCGCTCCAGAGATAGCTCCAATCGTTCTCGATTTAGAAGGCAACGCTTCGACGGAAGCAACCCCTGAGACACCCGCAGAGGGTTTGCAGGAGCGCGATCTTCAGGTGCGGCTCAAAAGTGAGGGTGGCAAACTCTTGCTGATGCTGCCACCGGAAATGGAGACAGAAGAGGAGAATCCTGCGAGTTCTTTAACTTGGTCGGAGGTGTTGCAGCAGCTTAAACAGCGGTTGAATGCAGGCGAGCGGCTCTGGCTGGCAGACACTTCAGTCCATTTGATTGCCCGCGATCGCTTGCTGGATGGTCGCCAACTTCAGGCGATCGCCGATGCCCTCACCGATGCCCAACTCCGCCTAACCCGCGTCTATACCAGCCGTCGCCAAACCGCTGTTGCCGCTGCTACCACAGGCTACTCGGTGGAGCAACAATCCTCCATTGCCCAACTGAACCCTTCTGGCGAGTCTGCCCAGGCAATGGAAGAACCGCTATATTTACAAACCACGCTGCGGTCTGGCGGCGATGTTCGCCACAATGGCACCGTGATCATTCTGGGCGATCTGAATCCCGGCAGTTCCGTCGTTGCCACGGGCGACATTCTCATTTGGGGTCGTTTGCGCGGCACTGCCCATGCAGGCGCAAAAGGCAATGCCCAATGTCTGATCATGTCGCTGCAAATGGAACCCAACCAGATCCGCATCGCTGATTTTGTGGCTAGGGCACCCGAAAACCCTCCCGCCCAACACTATCCCGAAGTTGCCTATGTTGCTCCCCAAGGCACTATCCGCATCGCCAGAGCCTTAGAGTTTTCCCGCTCTCAAGCAGTCGGCGATCGCAAATAGGGGTGAGGATAAGCGCGATCGCCCTACGAAGCAAGCACCGTGATAAATTGGGTTCAGTAAGCATGATATGGGGTTGCTGACGACGATGTTGAGCAATTAAAGCTCTAAGAAAGCGATCGCTCCTTATAATCTATGTCTGAAATCAAGTCAGATAATCAGTTTTACAAGCTTCGTGATGCTGCATTTCTAGATCTAGAAGCCGCAGAAGAAATATTGAGAGAAGATCCTGCCAGCATTGATGCAAAAAATTCTATTGGCGAGACAGTCTTTCACTTTCTAGCGGTTGAAAACGCAATAGAGTCTGTGCGACATCTGTTAGAGCAAGGATCTAACATAAACACTACCAACGATTTTGGCGATACTCCTTTGTCTGAAGCCGCAGGTCTTGGATATTTAGAGATGTGTCGCTTCCTGCTGGAATGCGGGGCAGATCTGCGAATCCACAATCAATATGGAAATACAGCTTTAGCGGAGGCTGCGGAAACAGGGCAAATTGCAGTCGTGGAATTACTATTAGGCTATATCGGTGACGACGAAGACATAAACACTCATTTTGGCGGCATCACAGCGATGATGCTCTTAGAAAAAGAAAGTCAGGTTGTAGAGTTGCTGAAAGCACGGGGTCTCAAGAATCCTTATGCAGACCTATAAAGCTAGCTCAAAAGCGCGATCGCCCAATGGCTCCCTTTTTCCGTAGATAGGTTTAGTAGAATAGTGGAACAGCCTTTCCCAAAATTTCCATGACTTCCCAAAAGCTAGAAGCCCAGCTCCATGCTTTGACCCTTGCGGAAAGAGCCGACGCAATCCAAATTCTGACCCAAACTTTGAGTACTCGATCGCAAGGCATCACCAAAACACCGGGTGTTATCGGCGGCGATGCTTGTATCGCTGACACGCGCCTCCCTGTTTGGTTGTTCGTCAGTTTGCGGCATCAGGGCGCATCGGATGCAGATCTTCTAGAAGCTTACCCTCACCTCACTGCTGCTGATTTAGTTAACGTTTGGGCATATGCCGATGCTCACCCAGAGGAAATTACTAAAGCCTTGCAAGAGCAAGAAACCGCCATGCAGTCAGATCCGTAGCGATGGTGAAGCTCTATGCAGATGAACAATTTCCTCGCCCTGCCGTAGAACATCTTCGTAGTCTTGGGCATGACGTTTTGACTGTTCAAGAAGTAGGTAATGCAAGCGCATCCGATCCTAAAGTTCTTGCCTTTGCGATCGCTGAGAATCGCGTCGTCCTAACGCAAAACGCCGTGATCAGGTTGAAATCATACCGATCTCAACCTGATCACTCCGGCATCATCATTGGTTCTGATGATCAGAACTTTTTCAGGCTTGCAGAGCGAACTCATGGAGCGATTTTTGCTGAAGAATCTTTACAGGGCAAGCTCATTCGGGTCGTGCGACCTGCGTAGTTATTATAAGTCGCGTAGATTAAGGATCTAATCCCTACTTTTCACCATCTTTGCGCTTTTCGAGTATAAGGAAGCCAGGTTTGATATTGTTATATAACTCAGGGCGTTTCCGTGGGTTGCGACAAGCGTTTAGTTGTTTAGTGAAAAATCTCATTCCATGAGTCGCGTTATTGTAGTTACCTCTGGCAAGGGTGGTGTGGGCAAAACTACCACCACCGCCAATTTGGGTATGGCGTTAGCAAAGCGAGGTCGCAAGGTGATTGTGATCGATGCGGATTTTGGTCTACGCAATCTCGATTTGCTGCTGGGGTTGGAAAATCGGGTTGTCTATACTGCCGTGGATGTGCTGGCGGGGCAATGTCGGCTGGAGCAGGCATTGGTCAAAGATAAGCGCTATCCGACGTTGATGCTGCTGCCAGCGGCGCAGAACCGGACGAAAGATGCCGTCAAGCCGGATCAAATGAAGCAGTTGGTGAATGCGTTGACGAAAGCGTTTAACTATGTGCTGGTGGATTGTCCAGCGGGAATTGAGATGGGTTTTCAAAATGCGATCGTGGCAGCAAAAGAAGCCCTGATCGTCACCACGCCCGAAATTGCGGCGGTGCGGGATGCCGATCGCGTGATTGGGCTGCTCGAAGCTAACAATATCAAACAGGTGCGCCTGATTATCAACCGTCTGCGCCCTGCAATGGTGCAGGCAAACGACATGATGAGCGTGGCAGATGTGCAGGAAATTCTGGCAATTCCTTTAATTGGTGTGGTTCCCGATGACGAGCGTGTGATTGTGTCTACTAATAAAGGCGAACCCCTTGTCCTGTCAGAAATTCCCTCCTTAGCAGGAACCGCCTTCGAGAACATCGCCCGTAGACTAGAAGGTGAAACCGTTGAATTTATGGATCTGAGCGTACCAAACGATGGGTTACTCACTCGTCTTCGCAAAATGTTCTCAACAAAGCTTTTCTAAAGTCGTTATTCCCCCACTCTACCCTCCTGCTTCATGTTATTTGAACTGATCGAACGTCTCTTTGCTCGCCCCACCAACAGTCGTAATGACGTGAAGAACCGATTGAGATTGGTTTTGGCACACGATCGCGCCGATTTGCCACCTCACCTGATCGAATCCATGCGGAAAGAGATTCTGGAAGTCGTTTCTCGCTATGTTGAGCTAGACACCGAAAGCATGGAATTTGCCCTGGAAAGCAACCAGCGATCAACTGCCCTGATTGCCAACTTACCTATCCGCCGGGTGATCTCCTCCACAGAACTCGATCGCCCCGCCACCGCAGACATTGCCATCCCAGAAGTAAGCTTAACCGAATCGGGCGACCCGATCGCGGCATCTACTCCTGACCCTTCATCAGAAGCAACGCTCAGCACTGCTGTACCATCTGAAACAGCTCTAGAGAGTTCCGTAGAAGCGGCAGATCTCGAATTGCCCGCTCCCCCTGTGGAATCCGTTCAACCAGAATCGGCAGCTTAACCTACTCCCCTTCTAATCCTGTGATTACTGGACAAACAAAACTACTGGGCGTAATTGGGCATCCGGTGTCTCATTCCCTGTCGCCTGTGATGCACAACGCCGCGATCGCCCATCTTGGCGTAGATTTTGCATATTTGCCGTTGCCCGTGCAGCCAAAAGATTTAGCCGAAGCGATCGCTGGTTTTGCGGCGATCGGACTACAGGGCTTCAACATCACCATTCCGCACAAGCAAGCAATCATGCCGTTTTTGACGGAAATCAGCCCTATCGCTCAGGCAGTCGGTGCAGTGAATACAGTCTGGCGAACCGAGCAAGGCTGGAGCGGCACCAATACCGATGTGATTGGCTTTCTAGCTCCACTCAAGCAGCTTAATCAGCCTTGGACAGAGACAGACGTGGTGATTTTGGGAAATGGCGGCGCAGCACGAGCCGTGGTTGCAGGCTGTGCCGAATTGGGCTGTCGATCAGTTCATGTCGTCGGACGCGATCGCGCTAAACTCGCAGTCTTTCAGCAAAGCTGGGCAAATTCAGCCACCGCAACCTTGCTCCAAACCCATGAGTGGCATGACTTAGCAAAGCTTTTACCCACAGCAGGCTTAATCGTCAACACCACTCCCATTGGAATGCATCCTCACGGTGATCAGTCGCCTGTAGAGTTTCCCCTGCTAGAAATGCTGCAACCGGGCGCGATCGCCTACGACCTGATCTATGTGCCGCAGCCGACGCTGTTTTTGCAGCAGGCAGTTCAACGGGGCGCGATCGCGATCGACGGTCTAGAAATGTTGGTGCAACAAGGAGCCGCTGCCCTAGAAATTTGGCTCCAGCAGCCTGCACCCGTCGATGTGATGCGGCGATCGCTTCAAAAATACTTGGGCTTAGATTAGCTATTACACCAACCCGGCTCGAAGTGCGACAACCGCTGCCTGAACGCGATCGTCCACTGCCAGTTTATTCATAATCCCGCGCACATGGGTTTTGATTGTATTCGGACTGAGATAAAGCGACTCCCCAATCTCGCTATTGTTTTGCCCTTCCACCAGCAGCTTCAGCACATCCATTTCTCGCTCGGTCAGGTGTCCTAGATGAACATCAGGAGCGGGAGGCTTGAGATTCTCCAATACTGTTCGAGCGATTTGCGGATCGAGATACACCGCCCCAATTTCAGCCGCAGAAATAGCAGCCAGCATTTGCTCAATACTGGCTCCCTTGACACAGTAAGCATCTGCGCCGCTTGCCAATGCTGCCATTACCTGAGTTTCGTCCGTATGTGAGGTGAGTATCACCACTCGCACAGTCGGTAGCTGCTGCTTAATTTCTTGGGTTGCAGCAATGCCATCTTTGCCTGGTAAACCAATATCCATCACAATTAAATCAGGTTTGTGCTTCAGAGCCGATCGCACTCCCAAAAAACCATCCTCAACAATTTCCACAATCTCAAACTGTGGGTAGTCTGACAAGATGTGCTCTAACCCTAGCTGAATCATCGGGTCATCTTCCACAATCAAAATTCGTAAAGGCTTGACACCAAGGGGTATTGGTGAGCTAGTGGGGTCTACCACGGTCAATTCTCCGCAAAAACTGGTGAGTACAGATGCTCCTTCACACTCTATATTGCCTGTTCAAACAGCGGTAGTGTAAACCAAAAAGTTGAGCCAGTTCCAGGATGACTGATGAGTCCAATTTGTCCGCCATGAGCCAGGATAATTTGACGGCAAAGATAAAGTCCTAACCCTAAACCCACGGTGCGACGGGCTTGCTCTCCCCGCTGGTAGAGTTCAAATATGCTGGAGGATTGTTCAGGGGGAATGCCCACTCCATTATCTTGAACAACGCAGCGCATCATAGAACTAGTAGATTGAGGAACTTGCTCAATTTGAGCCGTTAGAGTCAGGGTTACCCTTGGAGGATTATGTTTTAGAGCGTTCGCAATCAGGTTTTCGTAGACACGCCAAAGTTGGTTGGAATCAGCGTTAACTAGCGGCAGGGTGGAGGAAAGTTGATTTTGCAATATTGATTCATCTTGCTCAAGCATGGGTTGCCACTCGATCGCAAGTTGACTGACCAACGTGAATAAATCCACTGCTTGGCGCTCTAGCCTGATTCCGCTCATCTCATTGGCATGAGTTTCTAAAAGGGAATTAATCAGAGCAAGTTGGCGATCGTGGCTT
>JBBSCL010000031.1:0-12634 GCA_038250345.1 Leptolyngbyales cyanobacterium | reverse complement strand
TAATACCAAAGTTGAAGATTTTTTGGTTGGGATAGCCGCGTTTGGCGAGGGCTTGCTGAAGCGAGATCGGATCGACTCCTTGCAATGCACGAGAACTGCCCACAATCAAAATGTCGGGCTTGCCGAATTGGGCTAGGTAGCGCGTATAGAGCTGTAGTTGGCGATCGAGCTGCTGGCTATTCAACGACGGATAGCGAGGGGGCGATACAGGGATTTGGGCTGGAGAAGTGGAAGCGCTTACGGGGGAAACTGGAACTTGAGTAGGCTGCTGAACTTGAGT
Source organism: Leptolyngbyales cyanobacterium (assembly GCA_038250345.1). Lineage (GTDB taxonomy): Bacteria > Cyanobacteriota > Cyanobacteriia > Leptolyngbyales > Leptolyngbyaceae > ULC077BIN1. The sequence continues at coordinate 12,354 of JBBSCL010000031.1, read as the reverse complement.
AGGCTGCTGAAAACGAGGCTGCGATCGCTCGATTGGCGGCTCAATTTTAATTTCCACCACCACATCGCCGGGTGCCGGGGTTGCTGATTCGGCACTGATCGCGATCGCCAATATCAGAATGTTTGATAACGCTAAACCGAACTTTGCCCGTCTGACCCATTCCATACAAAACTGGAGAACACGCTAACTAAAGTCAACCATAGCGCTTTCTCACTGTGCAATCATCTGCAATCTAAAATTGCTTAAATTGCTTATTTGAGTTTAGAGGTAGGACTCGCATTTTTAGCTTGTTTAATCGGCTGTTTGAGTTTGTAGGCTGCTTGAGGCACTGTACATCCTATGGGGATTTCAACGGTTTTGGGGTAGGTTTGCATCAGCTTAAAAAAGTAGGAAAAGCTAAAGTTTCGTGGGTCCATCCGTTGCCCTGAGCGATCGACGGCTTTGTGAGTGGTAATTCGATCATTGGATACGCCAGTTTTAGAAATGACCCAGGCAAGAGATTGATATTGCTGAGGCGTATAGCCACTGTGAGTTGGAGCGTTTGTATTGCCATCGGGTGGACTTTCCAAAGCAACATGATAGGCAAAATTATTGACAGACGGCGGAAATTTGGGATGAGTTTTAACGGCTTCTGCGACTCCATTCACCCCAACGAATCTTGAATTGCCAGCGCCATATGCCCGTTTGTCAGGAGGAACAAGATAGAACACAGTGCCATCTTGCCGAATCAAAGTATGGTAGCTGGCTTGATTGTTTTCCTTAAAGTGCGGGGTGCGAAAAAAGTTTAAAGTGCTGCTAGCTGAACCGACCGTTTCATGTAGCACAACTAGGGGCGGCAAAAGTGCAGGGTTTCCATTTACATCTTTGAAGTAGCGATCGCCATAATTGGTGGGATCAATTAAAACAACGGCTTCCTGTGGCTGATAGCTGACTTGAGCGCGCCTTGTTGAGCTGCCGACTTCACCGGGTGCGATCGCTACCATAGTCCGTCGAAACCGCTCCAATTCAACTGATCCCAAAGGGCGTTGAACCGTTGAGTTTGATGAATTGCGCGATCTAGAAGGTTTGCCCGATTCTGGCTGTAAAACACAGGATAAGGGATCTACAGCTTGGCTGACTTGAGGAATTGCCGAGGCAACTTTTACAGGCTGATTCTTTTTCTTTACCGATTGCAACTTTGTCAGCGATTGCAACTTTGTCAGAGCGATCGGTTTTACTAGTGGTGGCTGCACAAGTGGTTTAATAGTGGCAGACCTAGAGGCAATAGGAGTTTCAAATTCAGTCCGTTGAGCCTGTCCTGTTGCCACACTGATCACCAGTGTCACAGCGCAAAGTGTTATTAGCAGAGTAGCAGTGACTAGATTTCGCCTCACAATTTGCAACCACCTCACGGCTCACACAGAAAAATTACGCTTTGAAATGATAGCTGCTCTCTTATCAAAAATAAACATTCATAGAATATTAAATTTTGCATCCTTCCTCAGTGTTGTTTTAGATACATTCCGATAATCTATTTTCAAATACGCTGACAAAATATTCTTAAAACCTTTACAGTAGCGGTTTGCGGTTCCTCCTCATTATGTCTGTGCCGTTAGTTCGATCATCAAGGAGACTTTTGCAGAGTGAGTAATCGATATATTTACGTTTCCCGCCGTCAAGTGATTCGAGGGCTTCTGGCAACTGCCGCATTTGGGGCAACTTCTAAGCTTTGGACGGGGTGTTCGTCCTCTCCAACCGATACTGCCAGCACGAGCGGCACTTCTGGCGCTAGCCCAGATGCAGATAAACCTATCACGATTGGTTTTATCTATAACGCGCCTAAGGATGACTATGGCTGGAATCAAGCTCATGCGGTGGGTGCGTCGGCGATCGCCAGTATTCCCGGCATCAAAATCATCGAGCAAGAGAGCGTTCCTGAAACCAAAGAGGTGCAGGAAGTGATGCGAAACATGATCGACCAAGATGGTGCAACCGTTGTGATTCCAACTTCTTTTGGTTACTTTGATCCGCACGTATTAGAAGTTGCCAAAGCTTATCCAGATGTGCAGTTTCTCCACTGCGGCACACTTTGGAAAGAAGGTTTGTCCAAAAATATCGGCAGCTTTTTTGCGCTGGTTGATGAAGGGCAATATCTTGCTGGGCGCGTTGCCGCTCAAGCGAGTAAAGCAGGCAAAATTGGCTTTGTGGGTGCAAAACCGATCAATCCAGTGTTGCGGAACATCAACAGTTTCATGTTAGGAGCGCGTAGCATTAAGCCAGATATCAAAATGCAGGTAATTTTTACGGGCGATTGGTCACTACCTGTGAAAGAAGCAGACGCTACCAACTCTCTTGCCGATCAAGGCTTTGATGTGATCGCGGTTCATGTCGATAGTCCTAAAGTAGTGATTGAAACGGCAGAAAAGCGCGGGGTGCTGTCCAGTGGGTTTCACTCCGATCAATCGGCTTTGGCACCTAAAGGCTATCTGACTGGAACGATGTACAACTGGGGCACGATTTATAAAAAGTATGCAGAGTTGCTCAAAGCGGGTAAGACGTTGATGGATGGTGGTGTTCCGCATCAATTTATTGGCGGCATTGCGGAAGACTACATTGGTCTTGCCACCTTTGGTCCGGCGGTGACCGAGCCGATCAAGAAAAATGTAGAGGCAGCAAAAGCGAAGCTAGTGGATGGGTCAGCCGTTGTTTATAAGGGTGCCATTAAAGATAATGCAGGCGCAGTTCAAATTCCTGCGGGCACGACCTACAAAGTAACGGCTCCTGAATTGACCAAAATGGATTGGTTGGCTGAAGGCGTTTCTGGGAAGACAAGTTGATATGGCACTGAGTCGTTTCAACTGGCGATCGCGAGCAGAATCGGTTGTCATTCCGCTGGCGGCACTGATGGTTGCCCTAGTTTTGTTCGGCATCTTCTGTATGTTTGGCGGCAAAAATCCCTTCGCGGTTTACGCTGCGATCTTTAAAACCGCATTTGGAAGCTGGAACGCTTTTCAGGGAACCTTGCTGCGGGCTGCGCCGTTGATGTTGACCGCACTTTGCACTGCACTGCCCGCGCGATTGGGATTGATGGTAATTGGCAATGAAGGAGCCTTGGTGCTGGGAGGATTGGGAGCAGCGGCGGTAGGGCTAATTTTGTCCTATGGCAGCATTACACCTAATCCAGCCCAATTGCAAACCACGCTGGGTCTGGCTCCAACTGTGGTGCAGATTGGTATGGCTTTGGGAGGGATTATCGCGGGCGGAATCTGGATTGCGATCGTCGGTGCGTTGCGTCATTATCGGGCGGTCAATGAAACGATCAGCAGTTTGCTGATGAACTACATTGCGATCGCTCTGCTCAACCACTTGGTTGAAGGTTCGTGGAAAGATCCTGCTTCTTTAAATAAGCCTTCCACGTTCCCAATTCCAGAACTCTATCGGCTGGGAAACATTGGCTCTACTCGGATTCACTATGGGCTGATTTATGGGTTAGTTGCCTGCGCGATCGCCTACTTTTTGATTCAGCACACCACGTTTGGGTTTGCCGCTCGCACGGCTGGTGGTAACGTTAAGGCGGCTCGAATTGCTGGGTTGCCCGTGGGTCAATTGACGATCATTATCTGCTTCCTGGCTGGTTCCTCTGCCGGTTTAGCAGGCATGGTTGAGGTTGCAGCCGTCCAAGGTCAGGCAAACGCATCGATCGTTGCTGGATATGGATATGCTGGCATTCTCGTTGCCTTTATTGCTCGATATAATGCTTTGGCGGCGGCGATCGTGGCGATTTTGCTGGGCGGCATTATCAACAGTGGCGGTGCGCTCCAGCGATCGTTTGGCATGCCCGATGCCACGGTTCTAGTGTTTCAAGGACTCGTCTTTTTAGTCGTTTTATATAGTGAATCGCTCTATGGGCGCTTCAAAATTTTCAAGGAACCAGAGATTCCTCTAGCTCCGCCGCCTGCAACCTCGTCAGCGGTGCCTGTCTAGTGATTTATCAGTTACATCGTCGATTATTTTGGTCGGTTTAATCAAGTTCAGCAGTTCGATTTAGAGGGACTGATTTTATGGCAGCAGCACTAGGTTGGTGGGGAGTTCCACTAGGCATCTTGGCAGGCACTCTACGAGGAAGCGCCCCTTTTTTGTTCGTCAGTTTAGGGGAATGCCTGACGGAGAAGAGCGGCAAGATTAATCTGGGTTTGGAAGGAACTCTGCTCACGGGCGCAATGAGCGCTTATGCCATTTCTTACCTGGCATCTGATAAATGGGGCATTCCAGCAACGGTTTCTCCCTGGCTGGGTGTTTTGGCGGCAGGCGTTGCCGGCATGATTTTAGGCTTCATTCACGCTTGGTTATCTCAACAGCCCAAGGTGAATGACATTGCGGTTGGCATCGCCATGATTATTTTTGGCAGCGGCATTGCCTTCTATTTTGGCAAGGCTTTTATTCAACCGAAAGCGCCTCAGTTGCCGACAATCGATTTGGGTAATTGGAGTGCAATGCCAGCCCTCCAGTCTGCCCTTAAAATTAGCCCCCTGTTTATCTTTGGGGTCTTGCTGGCTCCCTTGATGGCATGGTTTTTCAAATCAACCCGCTGGGGTCTGTTTGTGCGGGCGGTGGGTGACAGTCCTGATGCGGCTTTGGCAATGGGAGTCTCCATTAAGCGGGTGCGAATGTTGTGCATCATTGCGGGTAGCTTTTTGGCAGGAATCGGCGGAGCTTGTCTATCGCTGTACTATCCAGGGCTATGGTCAGAGAGTATTTCAAGCGGTCAGGGTTTAATGGCAGTTGCACTCGTGATTTTTGCCCGTTGGAACCCGATTCAATGTCTCTGGGCATCCTTATTTTTTGGTGGCGCTCAGGCGATCGGTCCGGCTTTGCAATCGGTTGGTGTGGATCAAGGGCGCTACCTGTTTAATGCAATGCCTTATATTTTGACCTTGCTCATTATGATCATTACCTGTTCCCCTAAAAAGACTCTATCGGGCGCTCCGGGTGCATTAGGCACCATTAATGGCTAAGACAGACGAGATAAGTTGCTGAAACACAGTCCAAACTCTAAAGATTTACGCAAAGCAATCGGAGGTCTAAGATGGCAGAAGTTGCGAACCCAATTGAGCAGATTGATCAGGCTATCCCGACCGTGATTCATGCCGCCCCTCCCCCAGATTTAGAAGTGGTCAACATGACCAAACGATTTGGCAGCCTCGTTGCCTTAGATCAGGTGTCACTTCATCTGAAGCCTGCCACTTTTCATGCGCTGCTCGGCGAGAATGGTGCCGGAAAAAGTACGCTGGTGAAATGCATCATGGGCTTTTATCGTCCGACTCATGGCGATGTGCTAATTAATCAACATTCCTGTGAAATTGATAGCCCACGTGATGCTCAGCGGTATGGCATTGGCATGGTATACCAGCATTTCACTTCTGTGCCAGCGATGACCGTTGCCGAAAACCTGGTACTGTCGCGGCTAGAAAGTCCTGGGGTGATTAATTGGAAGCAGGAGATGGAGCATCTGTCTGCCTTTATGGAAAGTTCGCCGTTTAGAGTGCCTTTAGAGTTGCCTGTGAGTCAATTGGCGGCAGGACAAAAGCAAAAGCTAGAAATCTTGAAACAGCTTTATCTAAAAAGTAGAATTTTGATTTTGGATGAGCCAACTTCTGTATTAACCCCCAGTGAAGCGGATGAAGTGCTGGGGTTGATTCGAGAACAGGTTACCGATCGCAAGTTGAGCGTGCTGATTATTAGCCACAAGTTCCGGGAAGTGACCGCGTTTTGCGACGAAATTACGGTGCTGAGAAAAGGCAAGTTTGCTGGCACAGGATTGGTCAAAGATCTGGCTGTCTCAGATATGGCTGAGATGATGATGGGTGAGAAGCGGGAGCCGACCCCGGTTGAAAAAACGGCTCAGGGTGAAATAGCGCCTGTTTTGCAAGTGCAGGAACTGCGCGCCAATAAAGATAACGGCGTGGAAGCGGTTCAAGGATTGAGTCTGACGGTAAACAGCGGTGAGATTGTGGGGATTGCTGGAATCTCTGGGAATGGGCAGCGGGAATTTGTTGAAGTGCTGGCGGGGCAGCGATCGCCCACAGGCGGGCAGATTTTGGTGAATGGTGAAGCGTATGGGATGACGCGCTCTGAAATGCATAAGCAGCGGGTGTTTGTGCTGCCAGAAGAACCGCTGAAAAATGCCTGTGTTGCCCATATGAGCGTGGCGGAGAATTTGGCATTGCGGACGTTCGATCGCCCGCCGCAAGCGAAAGGGATGTTACTGCTGTTCAACGCCATTCGCGAAATGGCAACGGGCTTAATTACCTCCTTCAAGATTAAAACGCCTTCTCCCGAAACGCCTGTGGGTAATCTGTCTGGAGGCAATGTGCAGCGAACAGTTTTGGCGCGGGAGCTATCCGCCGATCACATTAACCTGTTGATTGCGGCAAACCCCTGTTTTGGCTTAGATTTTGCGATGGTGGATACCATTCATACGCAAATTTTGGCAGCCCGAAATCGTGGTGTAGCAGTGCTGCTGGTGAGTGAAGATCTGGATGAACTCCTGAAACTGAGCGATCGCATCCTGGTGATTAGCGAAGGAAACTTTACCTACGATAGCCCGATTGATCAGGCAGACTTTAAAGCGATCGGTCAGGCAATGGCAGGACATTAAGTTGGTTTTGAATGTTGAGTTTTGAGTTTTGAGTTTAGTCTCAAGCAATTGCTCAGGTGCAAAACTGATCTTCTAACTGAGAATTCAAAACTTAAAATTGAGAATTTGACTCTATGAACACGGTCGCCGCCCTTCCCTACGACTACGAGCTACCCAAATCAGGCAATGTGGCGCTGATCGTGATTGATATGCAGCGCGATTTTTTGGAGCCAGGAGGATTTGGAGATGCGCTGGGCAATAACGTCAGCCTGCTACAGGCGATCGTGCCCACGCTCAAGTCCCTGCTCGAAGGATTTCGCTCCATGGGATTGCCCGTGATCCACACAATCGAGTGCCATCAGCCCGATTTGTCCGACTGCCCACCTGCTAAACTCAAGCGGGGCAAAGGAGATCTCACAATTGGCAGTGAGGGCGGCATGGGGCGAATTTTGGTAAAGGGCGAACCCGGCAACGGCATTATTGCAGAACTTGCGCCGTTGCCGGGAGAATGTGTGATTCACAAGCCGGGTAAAGGTGCCTTTTATGCCACCCATCTCGACTCGATTTTGAAAGAGCAAGAAATTACCCACTTATTTATCACTGGGGTAACCACGGAAGTGTGTGTGCAAACCACGATGCGAGAAGCCAACGATCGCGGCTACGAGTGCCTCATGGTAGAAGATTGCACCGAAAGCTATTTTCCTGAATTTAAGCAAGCGACGCTCGAAATGGTGAGGGCGCAGGGCGGCATTGTTGGCTGGACTGCGATCGCGGCAGAAGTGCTTAAAGGTCTGAAACAATGGCAACCTGCCAAAGCTTTGGTTTGATGCGTTTCGCAAGTTAGCGTTTCCCACAACACACCCACCGCGATCGCGTGTTTTATTCACCAATTGCCAATTGCCCCTCGCCCCTCGCCACGCTCTGCACAAACGCTTTTCCGGTATAAACCCAGGCAATGCCCTCCGGATCAAGTGTTTGGCTCCACTCGCTGAAGTTCGATCGCTCCTTATAACGGCTGATTGTGCTGCTGCTGACTCCAAGATGGCGGGCGAGTTGTCTCCCAGAAATGGATTGAGTCTCCGCTTCATCCATCCATTCCATGTAGGCATCCCAAAAGACCAGCAAGAGCGCCATCGCCATCATCGCAACGATTTCGGGTCGCTGCAAAACGGTTTGTAGCGAGGTCAAGTCTTCAGGTGTCGGTGCCTCTATTTGTTTTTTTGGCTCAACCAGCGCCCCCGTTGTAGACAGTGCAAGCGCTGAGCTTTCGGTTGACACGCTGGATAGATCGATCGCTGGATTTGACATAGTGCCTATAAAAGAAAAAGCAGGAGTCGCGTTAAAGGGTGCTTCGAGTGTCTGAGTCCATAACATAGCGCGATCGCCCTGCTGCTGGGCATTAATTTCTACCGTTGAAATTTCATCAATAGCCAATTCACTGATCACTTCATCCACCAAGCGCACCGTAGCTCCCTGCTCAATCCTAGAAGCCGTTTCAATCAATATAGAGAGATAATTTCCTAAACGGATGACGCTAGCGGTAGCATCGTAGTGCTGAGCCAGCATGTGACTAAGGATCGTGGCGATCGCGGCAGGGTCACCTTGTTTTGCCAGTTCCAACGGGTTTGCAGAAGGCATAATCAGTCACGTGTAAACTGTGGACATGGGCATTACCGGGAATTATAGGAGGGTTATCAGTCCGTGGATAGTCAAATAAATAGTGAAAAACTAGCTCGTTACATCGAGGAGACTAATGGCATTTCAAAACCGTGGCTGCTCACCCAACTGCGCCTTAAAAAACTTCAAGAAGAACGAGAGCATATTTCGGCAGAAGATTACGAAGCCGCGCTGAAAGATATTCATGCAGACTTGATGAATTTGGGAGAATGGTGGATTGGGCAAGAAGATGAGGTATTCGGTTGATCATGCCAAGACGCAAGATTTCGATGACGACTGAGCTAGATCTGAGCGATCCACAATACTATTTCAGCCGTGAACTGAGTTGGCTAGAGTTTAATAACCGTGTGCTGAATGAAGCGTTTGATCCACGCACCCCGTTATTGGAACGGCTAAAGTTTTTAGCGATTTTTAGCTCCAACCTAGATGAATATTTTATGGTGCGGGTCGCGGCTCTCAAACAACAGGTTGAGGCACAAGTCACCAAGCGATCGCCCGACGGACGCACTGCCCAAGAACAGCTTGACCTAATTCGGCAGCGCCTCCACCCGATGGTTTCTCAAGCGCATCTCCATTTTGATCAGGCACTGCGCCCACCCCTTTCTTCTCACGGCGTTTACCTGCTCGATTACATCGATCTCAACCAAGAGCAACGCGCTTATTTTAAGCAATACTTTGACGAGCAAATTTTTCCCGTCCTCACCCCGCTGGCGATCGACCCTAGCCATCCGTTTCCCTACATTTCCAACCTCAGCCTCAATCTTGCCGTGGTGATGAAAGAAAAGGAAGACGGTAAAGAATTGTTTGCGCGAGTCAAAGTGCCCAAGATTCTGCCTCGGTTTTTGACACTGCCCGAAACCCTACGCCATCAGCAGAAAAATGTCACTGCCATCTGGACGGGCGTTCCCCTAGAGCAAGTGATCGCCCATAATTTGGCGGAGCTATTTCCCGGCATGGATATTCAGGAATATCATCCCTTTCGGGTGACCCGCGACAGTGATCTGGCGCTGGTAGAAGATGAAGCAGATGATTTACTGTTAGCGATCGAACAAGAACTGCACAAGCGGCGGGTGGGCGGTTCCGTCGTCCGTCTAGAAATTCATACTTCCATGCCCGAAATGCTCCGAGCCATGCTGATGGAGGAGATGGATTTAACAGATGCGGATGTTTATGAAGCGGACGGAATTCTCTGTTTGCGAGATTTGATCACGTTTTTAGAAATCCCTTTACCCGATCTCAAAGATCCACCCTACTATTCTTCCGTGCCCCAAGCATTGCGCGAATTTGGCAAAACCAAATTGGATGGAGCCGAGCCAGAAGATAACCTGTTTACCATCATTCGCAAGCAAGATTTGATGGTGCATCACCCCTACCATTCTTTTTCGCGCACCGTCCAACGATTTATCACCGAAGCTGCCGAAGATCCAGATGTGCTGGCAATTAAAATGACGCTCTACCGCACCTCTGGGGATTCGCCGATTGTGGAGGCACTGATCACGGCGGCGGAAAACGGCAAACAGGTGGCAGCATTGGTGGAAATCAAAGCCCGATTTGATGAGGAAAACAACATTAACTGGGCGCGCAAGTTAGAAAGCGCAGGCGTTCATGTGATTTATGGGCTGGCAGGACTCAAAACCCATACGAAGGTGGTGCTGGTCGTTCGGCGAGAGGGGGAGCGCATTCGCCGCTATGTTCATGTGGGCACGGGAAACTACAACCCAAAAACTTCTCGCATCTACACCGATATAGGCTTGTTGAGCTGTCGGGAAGATTTGGGGGCTGATTTGAGTAATCTATTTAACTATCTAACCGGTTACTCTCGCCATCACACCTACCGAAAATTGCTGGTAGCACCCTCAGGTTTACGCAATCGCATGACGGAGTTGATCAATCGAGAAGCCGCGATCGCCCATCAAGGTGATCATGCCCGCATCGTCGCCAAGATGAATGCGCTGGTTGATCCACAAATGATTGCTACGTTATATCAAGCCTCTCAAGCAGGCGTACAAATTGATTTAATTGTGCGGGGGATGTGCTGCTTGCGCCCAGGAGTGCCGGGAGTGAGTGACAATATTCGCGTGATTAGCATTGTGGGGCGATTTTTAGAACATTCGCGCATCTTTTATTTCCACAATCAGGGGCAAGAAGAGATCTTTATTGGCAGTGCAGATTGGATGACGCGCAACCTGGATCGCCGAGTGGAAGCCGTTGTGCCGATTGAAGACCCGGCGATCGTCAAAGACCTGCAAGAGATTTTGGGCATCATGCTAGCAGACAATCGCCAAGCGTGGGATTTGCTCCCCGACGGGCGATATATTCAGCGTCATCCAACCGGCGATGACCCCGAACAAAACTCACAAAAAAATTTGATGGAAATTACGTAATCATTTTCGCCATCGTCGTGTAGGATAAAGCCTTAGTTTGGATTGACGAAAAGAGCGACTTTAATTCGGTTGCTCAAAAGTAGATTTGAATCTTTTTTGCAAGTATTCTTCTACTTCACAATTCTGACTATTTCGCCGCTCAAAACTTTTGGTGAGTTAGCTTTTATAGCGACTCATTCATCGCTGCTTAGAATCCTTTTTAAGGAAATGAGCGGTTTTTGCAAAACATCTTGAATGCCCCGATATTTAATACAAAAATTTAGACTTTTTTTGGAAGAAAGGGGTGCATTTACCAAGATTTTTGGTAGAGTTGGAGGCAATTTTACGCAACTTTTTTCCTAAAGATTATGTGAGTGTGTATGAGTGCCGAATCGCCTTCTAAAATCAGTCAAATTGATGCTGAAGTCAGTTCTCTCGAACAAGAATTCAATGTCGATCTCTCCGTTGAAATTGATATTGACTTGGATGAACTGAACAGTTTAGAGAAATTTGAAACGGTTGAATTTGCTCCCAGTAAACCACCCGTTAAAATTAGCAAAGCAGAGCGTCTAGGGCTTACCGATGATTCAGTTGGGCTATTTCTGCGCGAGATGGCGCGCTACCCGCTGCTAACCCAAACTCAAGAAATTGAGTTAGCGCGGGAGATTGCCAAAGGCGGTCCTCAAGCGGAACGCGCCAAGCGGAGATTAGTTCGTTCAAACTTGCGTTTGGTGGTTTCTATTGCCAAAAAATACTTAAATCGTGGCGTACCTTTTTTGGATTTAATTCAAGAAGGTGCCATGGGTTTAATGCGTGCGGCTGAAAAGTTTGACTATGAGCGTGGGTATAAGTTTTCAACCTATGCGTATTGGTGGATTCGTCAGGGAATTACCCGCGCGATCGCCTCCCAATCTCGCACGGTTCGCTTGCCCGTTCACATGGTAGAAAAACTTAACCAAGTTCGCAAAGCTCGGCAATTGCTTTCTCAAAAGCATGGACGTAAGCCAACAAAGCAAGAAATTGCAGATGAGTTAGGCATTGATGAAGATAAGTTAGATCATGTTTTAGATGTGAGTCAGGGTACTCTTTCTCTTCATGCCTGGGTAGGTCGAGAAGAAGATACTGAGTTGATGCAGTTGATTGAAGATTCGGATAATGTTGCGCCTAATGATTGTTTAGATCACAAATTGCTCTGCGATCGCCTCGATTCTGTTTTAGAACACTTGAGCGATCGCGAACAAGAAATCATTCGGCTGCGGTTTGGTTTAACCGATGGGCAACATTACACCCTTTCTGAAATTGGTGAGCGGTATCAACTTTCTAGAGAGCGAGTTCGCCAGATCCAAGCAAAAGCCATGCGAAAGCTGCGTCACCCTAGACGGCAAGCGCTTTTGAAAGATTGGATGCGCTAAGAAGAAAAACACTCACATCGCAAGCTTCTGAGCGATCAGGAGATAGAAGCTAAAAGCCAGGAGCGTGTAGATAACGCACTTCTGGCTTTTTTTGCAGATTCAAAGTGCCGATTGGAATTTGTACAAAAAGTATCGCCGAAAAATGGCGAGTTGCCCAACTAACGCAGCCATGGGTCAGACTGGATGAAGCCGCTCCAGGTGTCTAGAGTGGTTCCGAGGATGCGATCGAGTTGAACCATAGAGATCCAAAAATCTAGTCTGATACTCAATTCGTTGTTACGGGCGG
>JBBSCL010000030.1:0-12853 GCA_038250345.1 Leptolyngbyales cyanobacterium | reverse complement strand
GTCGGCAGGAGGAGGATTGGGGATTATTGGAAGACTGGAAGCAGATTAGCGAGCGGCGAGGTTGGCTGAAGTGCCTGGAAGAGCACTGTGCTGAGTTGAAGGGGCATCGGGTGGTGTGGCAGAAGGATGCTGATCCGTATCAGGTGAAATTGGTGCGATCGATGCTTCGGGCTAAACAGGCAGAACGGAAAGGCGAAGAATGAGCACTCTTGGCTTATCTCCCAAGAAATACACTCTGAGGGAGTGCCAACGCATTGAGGCATCGAAAAACAATGAATTAATTTTCTTTGAATAAGGTGTGCGTTCTCGTTCTCAATCCAATGGATTGGGCATCCTATGACTATCTCAGCTTAGATTCCTACACCAACAGAACAGAATTATGACATTCCCAGCCTTAAACCCAGAGCGGAGGATTTCTCCTCTCCCCAGCGAACTCGCCACACTCAGGACTGCGCTAACCCCTGGAGAAATCGAAGTCTTGACTTTTTTTGATCGCAACCTCGCTCTGGAATGGGAGATTTACATCCAGCCTCATCTCAACGGACTCCGCCCTGACTTCGTTCTGCTCAATCCAAACGTGGGCATTGCAGTTTTTGAGGTCAAAGACTGGAATCTTGCAGCCATGTCTTACCACGTTAAATTTTCTCAGGATCAGCAGAGGCAAAATCAGAATAGAGAGTCTGCACTATGGGCAACAAAAGGTGGTGAATCTTTTCGGATCAAAGATAACCCGGTAGAAAAAGTTATTCTGTACAAAAACAGTATTGCCAACCTCTATTGTCCGCAAGGCAACAACAGCAGCATCGACCAAGACAATAACTATCTTGCCCTCATCACAGCAGGAGTTATTGTTACAACTGCGACGACCCAAGAAATTGAATCGTTATTTCACCCATTCTACGTTGATCGTAATCTGCTAGAAAAAGCGAAGCAGTATCATCCTCTCGCTGGTTCTGATGCGCTGCAAGCGAATGACTTAAGCGTTGTATTTCCGTCATCCGAACGGACTGATTCCTCTCTTATGAAGCCTGGAACTGCTGATGCGCTTCGTCGCTGGCTGGTTGAACCCGATTTTGCCGCCACTCAGCGTCAACCGCTAGAACTTGATGCAAAACAGCGTCAGCTTGCAACAAATCGTACAGTGTCTGGGTATCGACGAATTCGTGGCTCCGCAGGATCAGGTAAATCTCTTGTGCTAGCAGCCCGCGCCGCTCACTTATCCAGTGAGAAGAAACAAGTCTTGGTTGTTTCCTATAACATTACGTTGTGGCACTACCTGCGCGATTTGGCAGTTCGCTATCCGGTGCCGACACGCACAATTAATCAAACCACAACATGGCTGCATTTTCATGAGTGGTGCAAACGGGTGATCTGTAACGAAGCTGGTTTAGCCAATGAATATAATGCACTCTGGCAGGATGGCGAGGACATTTCAGAAGTTCTTGAAACTGAAATTGTTGCATTGACCAATCAGGCGATCGATATTGCTGGTTCCAGCCTCACGACTTACGATGCCATTCTGGTAGACGAGGGGCAAGATTACAACCCGTTCTGGTGGAACACGCTGCGCAGGGTTCTGCGCCCAGGTGGTGAGATGGTGCTGGTTGCAGATGAGACTCAGGATCTCTATCAACGGGCAAGAAGCTGGACAGAAGAAGAAATGAACGGAGTTGGGTTTAAGGGTCCTTGGGTGCGGCTTGACATCTGCTATCGGCTGCCGCCTGCACTCATTCAGACGCTCACAGATTTTGCCGAACAGTATCTTCCCCAGGTAAAGCTAAATTTGCCCAAAGCCGAGTCACCTGAACTTGATCAATATCCAGTGAGTTTAAGGTGGGTTCAGCTAAAGACAACGGATGGTGTTGCCGAAGAATGTGTCAATGCGATGCTAAAAATATCAGGTTCAGCAGACCCTGTAGTTGCATACGCAGACATTACTTTGCTTGTCCCCACACATCACATTGGTTTAGCGGCTGTTGCAAAACTTGAGAGCCAGAACTTCGAGGTCCGCCACGTCTTTGATCAAAAGCAGCAGAAGCAGAAAAGCCGGAAGATGGCATTCTTCATGGGCGATGCCCGGATCAAAGCCTGCACGATTCACAGCTTTAAGGGATGGGAAGCCCGTTATATTGTGATTGCCATTACTCCCGATACCGATCTCGAAGCAGCATACGTTGCAATGAGTCGGCTAAAACGGCACAACGAAGGAAGCTACCTCACAGTGATTTGTTCAAATCCTGCACTTGAAGCATTTGGAGAAACTTGGACCAAATCCTGCACTTGAAGCATTTGGAGAAACTTGGACAGCCTTTGAGAGTCGGTAGTGCCTCGCTTAGTTGTGTTCCAACTGTAGTTTTGCTTGCCTAGCAATTTCCATCCATTCTTCTATCCCTTGTTTTGTAGGTGTTCCTTCCTCTGTAAATGCCCAAATATTGCGTTTATGCTGGGTGCCGTAGCTAATGTGAATCGGCTGATCACTACCATAGAAATACAACGAGTCAAACGGTGATCGCTGTTCCAAAATTCAGCCCACTAATCGATCGCTCCCCATCTCCACAATCAGAAAATCGCAAGCAGCACCCACGAGATCGCAGTAATACCTACCGTTTCGGTTTACCTCATGTGCCATGTGCTGATCCCGACTCGGATCAACCCGCCCATTTTTAATCCCCGTCTCCGGGTCTTTCTGGTTCAAAAAACGCTTCAAATCCTTTGAGCAAAACCCGTAGGTCAACTGAAACCGCTCCCTGCCAAAGTGATCAATCACGGGATCAAGGATGTGCTGACACAAAGCCTCCAACGCTGGAATTGTCTCCTCCAGGTTTTTCGGGTATGGGTCAATGTGATTAGCATACTTCCGGTACGTCTGCGTACAAGTGCAAAATTCCTGCAAAGTCAGATACTTTCCCAACAAGTTTTCGTGCATTCAAGCGACAGCCTCCTGAAGCGGGCACCCTAGCTCTGAACAGAGACTCCAAACACCTCACTACTGAGTATGGCTGCCTTCCTGACAAAAGCCAACTTCATGAGCGGACTGCAATGCCACAAGCAGCTTTGGCTACAAGTGCAGGAACCACACCGAGCCACTCCCCTCACTCCAGTCCAGCAGCGCATCATCGACCAGGGCGAAGACGTTGGGCAATACGCCCGTCAGCAGTTTTCCAATGGACGACTGATCGAGGGCAACGGTACAGAGGCAGTGCAAGCAACCCAGAAGGCGATCGCCGCTGGAGCCACCTGCCTATTTGAAGCAGCGTTCAGCTTCGCTAGCTTGTTCATCCGCTGCGATATCCTCCACAAACTTTCAGCAAGCACATGGGAACTGATTGAAGTCAAATCCTCCGGCAAAATCAAAGAAGAACACCCTTGGGATTTAGCCGTGCAAAAATACGTCTTGACTGGAGTAGGTCTCGCCATCAGTGCAACCAAGCTGATGCACATCAACACCCAGACCTGCTTCTTCCCAAATCTGACCAACCTCTTCACGATCGCAGACATCACCGCAGAAGTTGATCGTCTCCTGCCTGAAATACCCAAAAAACTTGAGCAATTTGGGGCTATCCTGACCGAAAATTTAGAACCCACGTTGGCGATTGGCAAACACTGCGACAATCCCAACCCCTGTCCTTTCACAAAAGATTGTTGGCAGGACGTTCCAGAAGTCTCCATCTTTACGATTCCTCGACTAGATTGGAAAAAGAAAGACTTGCTGATTACTCAAGGAGTGTTGGCGATCACCCTGCCACCCAACTACCCTTTGTCAAACAATCAGCGCACCTATGTTGATAGCGTCTTTAGCGGTCAGCCTGTTGTGGATGAGGTGGCGATCGCTGCCAGCCTTGCTGCACTCACCTATCCCATCCACTTCTTCGACTTTGAATCTCAGAACCCTGCCATTCCACGATTCGATGGTCTGAAACCCTACGAACAGTTCCCCTTCCAATACAGTTGCCACGTCCTCCACAAAGATGGGCACATCGAACATCACGAATATCTGCATACTGACCCGTCCGATCCAAGACTACCGCTAATCGCAACCTTAACCAATGACATCGCCGCCAACGGTTCCGTCATTGTCTACCATCAATCCTTTGAAGGCAGCCTACTGCGGAAACTGGCTCAAGCGTTCTCTGACTACGCACTTCAGTTAGAGTCGATCGCCGATCGCTTGTGGGATTTAGAAGACATTTTCAAGAAACACTACAAACATCCTGCGTTCCGAGGCTCGACCTCAATCAAAAACGTGCTGCCGACTTTGGTGCCTGCCTTAAGCTACAAAACGCTTGCAGTGCAGCGCGGCGATCAGGCACAGGCTGTTTGGGAGGCAATGATCGCTTGCACTGACCCGGTAGAGAAACAAGGTCTAATCAATGACCTACGTACTTATTGCCAGCTAGACACTTCGGCAATGTTAGAAATTTATAGAGTTCTACTGCAATTTGCGCTCTAGCCCAAATCTAGGTATTTTGGCTAGAGAACATTCTCATTCTCATCTTTTACTTTCTCCAAAGTATTGCTCGAACTAGAAAGATTTTCGACAGGGACTATATGCTCAGAGAGTTGAGAGATAAGATTTCGCACAGTTTCTTTAAACTCATCCGAAAATTCTTCAACAATATTGGTAACCATATCGCCTTTTCTAACCTCAAGGAATGTTTGAGCCCCCTGATCTGTCATAGATATTAGCAGACGACTCGTCTTCTTAGCTTCTGATGCAACAGGTTTAACAGGAAGTTCGATCATAAGCATTCCATTAGGAGCCAACAGCTTCGATAAATTTCCAATTTGTTCATAAAAGAACCCCGTAGCCTTATTTTCCTTTGAAGAGCTATTTGTTGATGATTGGACACTTTCGTGAAGTTCAGGATTGAATTTTTTAATAAGCGCTTCTTTAATGCTTGATAGCAATGTAGAGTCACTGCATTCTAGCCAAGCTATGCGAACACTATCATCTTCTGGATTAAACCCTAGATTGGTAGAATCCAAATGCTTTAATTCACTACTCAAAGCAACGTAGAGAACTCGTTCATCCTTTATTACTAAACAAATTGCCGGACGTTCAGGCAATTTGTGGCTTTCACGAAAGCGGACGGAGCCTTGAGGAGCAAGAGGGATTAAATTGCGCCCAATGCGCTCAATCAGTTCCGACCTAGAAAGCTTCATTTCTGCTGCAATAGCATCTAATCCCTCAATCCCAGTGGGGGTGAGGACGACGTTGACTTGTTTTTTCAGTTCGTCATGTAACTCGGGTACACCTCTAACTCGCTTGCGACCCTTCGCCATACTGCTTTCGTCGTGAGGGATGTCTATGCATACCAAGCATATACCTCCGACAGAGCCTGTGCACTCTACTAAATGGACAAGCACGGATTCCGCACAAGCAAGGTCAGAACCTAAATATATACTAAGGTTTTATCTTAAAGGCATTTAGATGCTATATATATTCTAGCAATAAACTTTTCGGTATCTGTGAGCTCTGCCGTAAAGCATCTCTAAAGCTTCATAACAACATTTTCTCTCCCTGCACTACACGGCAGGGGTAGCTTTCGGTTGCAATTTAGGAGGACTTAATGTTGGGTAACGAAGATTTTGGTACGTGGTGCCATCGATTAGACCTTTCGGAAGATGGGTGTAGAGTGATTGAACAAATTCGGCAGACTGATCCCTCCCGGCGGGTAGGCGGCGGAAAGAAAAATGTCTCTGGACGGTATCCAAGCAAAAAAATGGTGCAGACTATCCAGTTTGAGTCTCACAAAGTAGAGCTACCGTTCATCTACCAGTTAGAGCATGATGAAAACATTTTGGAGTTTTACGATCAACCACCTCAAATCAAGCTGAGTTATCCATCAGCAAATGAACGAAATTTAAGTTTTTTCTATACTCCTGACTTCTTCGTCATTGAAAAAGAAACGGCAGGTTGGGTCGAGTGCAAGACTGAAGATGGCTTACAGAAGCTTCAGGAGAAGAATCCAAATCGTTACTTCTTGGGAGATGACAATCAATGGCACTGTCCACCAGGAGAAAAATATGCAGAGCAGTTTGGTTGTTACTTTCGGGTTTGGTCTGATGCTGAAGTCGATTGGACTTTACAGCGAAACTTTCTCTTCTTAGAAGACTACTTTTACAATGCTTCTCCTGCAGAAGAAGCGACTGCCAACACAATCCTTTCGCTGGTTTCAGCACAACCCGGCATTACCTTGGCTCAGCTCCTTGATCATGCTAGAGGGTCTACTGCTGATGACATCTATTTTTTGATTGCTAGAGAACAAATTTATATCGATTTGAGTGCTGCTCCGTTGGCTGAATCCAGTCGATGCTTTGTGTTCTCCGACCAACAAACAGCCTTGGCATATAAAGCCACAGTGCTCTCTCAAGCATCCGTAGATTCTATTGCTTCCCCAATTATTGATCTCATTCCTGGCTCATCCCTTTGCTGGAATGGTAAAAGTTTGACGATCATCCTTGTTGGTGAAACAGAGATTCTCCTAAATGACGAAAACGGACAGCCTGTTGAACTGGAGCGTTCTACCTTTGATTACCTGCTTCGACAAGGAAAAATATCGGGGCTGAGGAATCAAATGCGAGGCGTTCTCAGTTCAGAGGCAATGGAGTTTATCCGTAAAGCGAGTGAAGGTGATCTAAAGGAAGCTAATCGACGCTACAAGCTGATCGAAGGCTTTTTGCAAGGGGAGAAGTGCAAGGATCATACCGTTCCCGAACGTACTCTTCGGCAGTGGCGTACCAAATACCGACAGGCAGAGAAGCAATATGGATATGGTTACATAGGGCTGCTTCCAAAGCTTAGCGCTAGTGGCAATCGCAATCCAAAGCTACCTGCATACTTGCTGGAACAGATAGAAATTTTCATTGAAGATCAGTACGAAACTCACAAGCAAAAGCGAAAACTTGAAGTCTATGGAGTTTTTGTTGATGCCTGTTTGAAAGCAGGAGTACCGCTTGACCAAATTCCTAGCTACAAGACGTTTATCAAGGCAATCAAACGTCGATCTGGTTACGAACAAACGACGAAGAGAGAAGGTCGCCGAGCTGCTTACTCACAGGAACCTTTCTTCCTAGAGCTAACAATAACTACACCCCGACACGGCGATCGTCCCTTTGAAATTGGGCATATCGATCACACTCAACTAGACATTGAGTTGCGATGTTCCTCTACAGGTCGCCTTCTTGGTAGACCCTGGGCAACTTTCCTGGTCGATGCCAACACCCGCCGTATTCTGGCAGTTTATGTCACCTTCGATGCGCCCTCATACCGCTTGTGCATGATGGTGCTACGGATTTGTGTCAAGCGACATGGGCGATTACCTCAGATCATTGTTACGGACAACGGTGCAGAATTTCACAGCATCTATTTTGAAACGTTACTGGCGCTTTTTAGCTGTGCTCAAAAGTATCGCCCAGCAGCAAAGGCGCGTTTTAATGCCGTTGGCGAACGTTTGTTTGGAACGTCTGCTACCCAGTTGATCCATAACTTGGCTGGCAATACGCAAATCATGAAAAAAGTCAGGCTGGTGACCAAGTCTGTCAATCCTAAAAATCTAGCGCTTTGGACACTTGGACTCCTGTACATGTACTTGTGTGAGTGGGCCTATGAAGTCTATGACACCACAGAGCATCCCGCACTTGGGCAAAGTCCCAGAGAAGCTTTTGCTACTGGGATCGCGCAGTATGGTAGCCGCTCCCATCGCGTGATTCCTTACGACATCAATTTCCAAATCTTGACCCTACCCACAACCCGCGAGGGAAGGGCAAAAGTACAACCTAATCTTGGTGTCAAAATTAACCACATCTATTACTGGTCTAATGATTTTCGTGATCCTGAAATCGAAAAGTCTTGGGTGGAAATACGTTACGACCCTTTTGATGCTGGAATAGCCTACGCCTTTGTTCGAGGGCGCTGGGTTGAGTGCTATGGTGAGCATTTTGCCAAATTTCAGGGTAAATCTGAGAAGGAAATTTATTTAGCCAGTGCTGAACTGCGTAGACGAAATCAAAATCATTCCAAAAACTTCAAGCTTAGAGCGAGTCATCTTGGAGCCTTTCTGTCTAGTGCAGAGTCTCAGGAAGAACTGTTAGCCCAGCAGCTGCGTGATGCACAGTCCAAAGAAGTGTTTTCGATTATCGATGGGGGAACACCTAATCGCAATCCTTTCACTCCCCAACAACCTGAACAAGCGTCTTCAACTGGGCGCGATCGTACATCAGACACGAAGCCTCAAGCGCCACCACCTAGTGCTCTTCAGCCCGATCAATTGATTATGTATGAGGAGTTCTAATCATGGCTATTGGATTTCCCCGTGAATTACTAAGGCAGCCAAATGAGGAGCGGATTGCCTACTTCGAGGCTTACACGATCGCGCATCCTAAACTCAAAGAAGCGATGAAACAAACTGTCCGTTTTATTGGTCATCGTCGCGCTAAAGCATCTTGCATCACTGTATTTGGTCCTACAGGAGTTGGCAAAACGACCTTACTGCAAAAGGTTGAGCAGGTACTGATTCAAGAGGCTCTTCAGGATTTGCAGACTGATCGAGGTTGTATTCCAGTTGTAATGGTGGAAGCCACTGCCCCAGAATCTGGAAATTTCAACTGGAAAGATTTCTTTACTCGCAGTTTGGCAACACTGGAAGAACCTTTGATTGATCAAAAGATTCACTATGGCACCCGTGGCATCTACCGGAATAAAGAGGGTCAACTTGTCATTGAGTCATCGGTGGCATCCGCTAAATTACGTTTTGCTTTAGAGAATGCACTCAAGCATCGACACCCACTTGCTTTTCTAATTGACGAAGCTCAGCACATTCAGAAAATGGCAAGTGGACGAAGGTTACAGGACAACATGGATTGTATTAAGTCTATTGCTAACCTGACCCGGATTCCTCACGTCTTGGTCGGCACCTACGAGTTGCTGACAATGCGTAATCTGAGTGGACAACTTAGCCGTCGTAATCAAGACATTCATTTCTCCCGCTACAGAGCTGATTGCAAAGAGGATGTAGAAGCATTCTTGAATATTCTGTTGACCTTCCAGCGGCATCTACCATTGCAGGAAGAACCAGACCTATTAAGCCAGTGGGAGTATCTCTATGAACGATGTCTTGGTTGTATTGGAATTCTCAAAGAATGGTTGAACCGTGCTTTTTCAGATGCTTTAGAGGAGGAAGCAGCAACTCTAACCTACAAACATCTTCAACAGAGGGCTTTATCCATCACTCAGTGTAAGAAGATACTTCAAGAAATTGAAGAAGGTGAAAAGGCGCTGCAAGAAACCGCAGAGGATTGCAACAAACTTCGTGATCGTTTGAAGCTAAATCAGGGGGAACCGACAGAACCGGACGCTTCTGAAAAAGACACAGGAAAGGCTAATCCATCTCCTCCTAAGAAACGAAAAGTTAGGAGGGTCGGTAGCCCAAATCCTAAACGGCGCAAAGTAGGGGGACAGGATAGTGCATAAAGAATTCACGATGTATGAATCTTGGAATGTTCAGCCTCCTTCCATTCCAGAACGCAGCCGTTTGTACCAGTTGGAACCAATTGGTTTAGGTACACCATCCGTAGAAAGTTTAATCAGCTATGTTTCCCGGTTAGCTGAAGCTTACTGTGTACCAACAGGTCTACTGATTGTCAATGAAATTGCTCCTCTAATGAAAGCAGAGTACACATTTGGTGATAAAGAAGGCGGTCTAGACAGAATCTTTGCCAATCAAACGAGAGCCTTAAACGGTATGGGTAATTGGTCTAAAAGCTTGGTTCAAGCGCTTGAGTCCTTAACCCTTAGAACTAATTTACGCTCTCTAACCATGTTGCCTTGGGCAGAGGTTATTCCACAAAAAAGTCTGCTGAAACCCACTCGAGCTTGGTGCCCTAATTGTTATGGTGACTCGCAAATCGCAGAGCAACCGTTGTATGAGCCATTACTATGGTCATTCAGTTGTGTAGAGGTTTGCTTACACCATCAGCAACCGCTACACTCCCTTTGCCCCACTTGCCAGAAACCTAACAGACCCTTGGCATGGTTATCTAGACCTGGTTACTGCTCGAAGTGCCGGGAATGGTTAGGAAGTTATCGAAAGCTAGAAGCAGCTCAGTCTTGGGAAATAACAGAATCGGCATGGGCTTGGCATGCCTGGGTCGCCAACAATATTGGTGATCTCACTGCCAGTGCTTCTAGAGAACCAATCACGCCATCCAGAGAAGCGATCGCGCTCACGCTTGCTGGTTATGCTCGCACCCTATTTGAGGGCAATATTTCTGCGTTTTCTCGATGGCTAGGTTTGGGACGTGTACAAACTCATAGATGGGTTACTGGTGAATCTGCCCCAGAGCTGAAAACACTTCTAAAAATCTGCTTTCGCCTTGAAGTACCGTTGTTAAAAATCTTTAATCAGGCGATCGCAAACACATGTCTAGCGAAAGAAGCCAAACAACCTCTAGAACAAACAAAAGTTGCGAGTAGTTCATCCTTAAACCTCCAAGTAGAGGAGGTGTCAAAACAGATACGGCAAATGAAGGCGGCTCTTACTGAAGATCCACCACCCTCTTTGGCAAAAGTTGCAGAACGACTTGGCTACAGGCGAACCACCACACTCTATTACTACGCATCAGACATGTGTCATGCTATCTCAGCAAAACATACTGAGTACCAGAAAGTAGTAGAGCTAAAAAACATACGATGTGCTTTAGAGGCAGTAATCGCAAATGATGTATGCCCTCCCCCATCGCTTCAAAAGGTGGCTCAATCGATCAGCACAAGTGTCCATACACTCAAAAAACATTTTCCAGAATTGTGCTGTAGTATCTCCAGTCGATATGCCAGCTATTTGAGCGAATGTCGCGTGAAGAGAATACAACTGCTGAAAGAGGAGATCAGGCAAGTAGCAGCCAAATTAGAGGATCAGGGTATAGAACCGACTGCTAGCCGAGTTTCACTCTACCTAAATAAACCACGATCGATTCTTCAAAAAGAGGCAAAAGCAGCCCTGAAAGAGGTTCGCTATGAACTTGGCTGGGGAAAATGAAATTCTTTTTTTAGCATATGAATATAAAAACTTATGTCCCAACTATTCTCGAATCCTGGACTCTTAATAAATCTTCTATTCCTTTACGGAGTCAATTGTACCAACTGGAACCAATTGGAATTGGAACACCTTTCACCGAAAGTCTAACTAGCTTAATTTCTCGCTTGGCGATGGCTCATTGTTTGCCCCCAGGTGTACTAATGACACGATTAATGAATCCATTAATCAATAAAGCATACGGAGGAGCAAATTTACATAACATCTACTCTTTTACAGATGCTTTGAATGGAACAGGCGAGATGGCGAAGAACTTAGTAGAAGCACTTCAGGCTCTTACTTTGCACGATAATCTGTGTTTACTGACAATGTTGCCTTGGTCAAAGCTTCTCCCTCACAGGCATCTTCTGCATAATGATCGTACTTGGTGCTCTGCTTGCTATCAAGACTGGTTCTGTAAAAGACAAACTATCTACGAACCCCTACTCTGGTCATTAGAAGTTATTCAAGTTTGTCCATTACATCGTCAGGAGTTACTCCAGCAGTGTCCTCATTGCCACAAAAAAAACTATCCCCTTGCTTGGCATTCCCGTCCTGGATTCTGCTCAAAATGCCATGAATGGCTTGGGGCTTCTCCTGAAGTTAAATCTTCTAATCAAAAGGAACGATCAAAGGAAGAATTAGCATTTGAAATTTGGGCAGCTACTACGGTTGGAGGCTTTATAGCGTCTACTTCAAATTCAGCATTTGATTTAACTAAAGACAGAATTGCTAAAGCTTTTTGTCTATATGTGAATCATTTGGCTAAAGGGAACATAGCTGAATTTGCAAGACAGTTAAAAGTCCCTAGAAATACCTTGTGGCTTTGGTGTCAAGGCAATAACCGTCCTACTTTTACTAAGCTTGTTGAAATTTGCTTCTGTCTAGGAGTTTCCTTGTCAGATTTTCTGACAGCGGATACTTCATTAAAATGCCACCAGAAAGTACAACTACTACCAACAAAACATCAACCTACTTCCAGAGCAGATGCCAAACCTCTAGATTTGCAGTCAATAGAACTTTATTTGAAGGAAATTCTTGAGAGTGACAAGCAACCATATCCTTCCTTAGAGCAAGTTGCTAGAACTTTGGGGCGAGACAGAAGGACGATAGCCAAGCACCTACCTGAGCTATGCCGCGCTATTGCTACTAGATACCTAGATCAAAAGCAAGCAATCAAGCTTGAAGCGATCGCTCAGTGCTGCCAAGAAGTACGTCAAGCCATTTTGGAACTACATGAGAAAGGTGTTTACCCTTCAGAAGGGCGAATTGCGGAATTATTGACTAGACCAGGTTTCTTACGCTACAAAGAGGCTCGAAAAGCACTGTATGCAGCAAAGCAAGAACTTGGGTTAGAACCAGAATAAATTATTTCGGGATAAAATTGATCGGTAGCTAAAGCCTGTCGCTCCATTCGTGCTTGCAAAGAATTAAGATCATCAAAGAACCCCTTCTACCATCACTAAAGTAGTAGAAGGGGTTTGGGTCTAACAACTTCACTTTCTGCAAAAGCTATAGAAGCCAGTGAGGAACCGTCTAAGCAAAAATTGGAAGCATAGTTTTGCCAAAGTGAATTGGAAGCATAGTCTTACCGTTTCGGCAAATCTATGCGTTCAATCACATATTTCTTCGTTCTACATTCGTTTCTACAAATGGAGCTAAGCGGATTCGAACCGCTGACCCTCTCAATGCCATTGAGATGCGCTACCAACTGCGCTATAGCCCCTTGTGAGCTTTCATAATGCCTTGGTAATGGCAATCCGTCAAGCACCTATTTAACT
>JBBSCL010000029.1:0-12875 GCA_038250345.1 Leptolyngbyales cyanobacterium | reverse complement strand
GGAGGATAGCCAAATACTTCAAATATCTTCATCATTAAGGTGAGCGATCGCAGAGGTTATCCAATTGAAAGTATTTCAAACCCTTCAACCCAAGCAGCGCCAAAATCTGGTGTTTTTGTTTGCATCTGGGCTGCTATTTTGGGCAAGCTTAGCATCGCTGCTGCCAACCCTGTCGCCTTACATTAAACAGGCGGGAGCCAGCGATCGCGAAGTGGGCGTTGTCATGGGAGCCTTTGCCATTGGGCTACTGGTTTTTCGTCCCGCGTTAGGGCGCAGAGCCGATCAAAAAAGTCGGACTGAAGTGCTAATGATTGGGCTGGTGGCAGTGGCGATCGCGCCTTTGGGCTATCTAATGACTCAATCTATTCCCATTTTGTTTATTATTCGCGCCTTTCATGGTTTGAGTATTGCTGCCTTCACTACCGCTTTTAGTGCATTAGTGACGGATCTCGCTCCGCCTCAAAATCGCGGCGAAGTGTTGGGTTACATGACCTTGGTAAATCCACTTGGCATGGCGTTAGGACCCGCGATCGGTGGTTTTTTGCAGGCGTGGGCAGGCTATACGCCCTTATTTTTGTTTTCTGCCGGATTGGGCTTTGTTGGAACTCTGTGTGCGACTCAAATCAAAGCGCCCCCAATTGAACTGGCATCGTCTGCTGCCTCCCAAAAAGTTCACGATATTCCTTTTTGGAAGTTTTTGTGGAATCCTCGCCTGCGAATTCCTGCTTTTGTGTTGCTATTGATTGGGATTGCGTTTGGCACTTTAGCGGTGTTTGTGCCGCTGCATATTCGAGAAACGGGGGTGAATTTGAATGCAGGTTTATTTTACACGGCTGCCGCGATCGCTAGTTTTGGGGTGAGGCTGCTGACTGGTCGCGCATCCGATCGCCACGGGCGGGGACGTTTTATTACCGTTAGCTTGTTGCTTTATGCCATCTCAATGCTGCTGCTCTGGCGTGCCCATAGCGCTTCTGAGTTTTTGGTGGCTGGTTTTGTAGAAGGCGCTGGCGCTGGCATTTTCATTCCCATGATCGTGGTGCTGACAGCAGATCGCTCAGAACCCCATGAGCGCGGTCGCGTGTTTGGGCTATGTTTGGCTGGGTTTGACTGCGGTATGGCGATCGCGGGTCCGGTGATGGGCTATTTGGCTGAGGCGATCGGCTATCGCGGGTTATTTGGGGTTGCTGCGGGCATCGCCTTACTTGCGTTTATCAGCTTTGTGACTTTGTGCAGTAAAGATCTCGCTCACTCACTTAAATATTCTTTGGGTCGGGGTCGGGATGTTTATGCCTTGCCAAATCACCAAACTGCTCTGCAACCTTGATCGCTGTCATCGCCCCCCTTCATACATCGCTTTGGGAATGAATAGCACATGACCAGAAGGCTGCCGGATTGTCACATCTTGATCTGACCACGCCACGCTAGATTGGCGGATCGAATCAGTTTCTTTGGGCAATCCGTAAAAGCTCATGTCTACATAATGTCCGTAAGATGGAGTGCCGCTCCTGCCCACATAAATGGCATAGCGAGGTTGAGCATTCAAGGGAAACCCACGCCAGTCAGTATCGCTTTCATACACCGTCAGATACATAGAGGCACCCGGTTTTTCCCAGGTTTTCACCACGTTGAGCGATGGGCGTGTCAGCATAAAAAGAGCGATCGCACTGACCCAAAAACTTGCCCCTAAAACGCTGCCAAACCACGCCAATTGTTTGAGTAAAGGACGATTCACGTTTTTTCTATAGCCTCTTGGCATTAAACATTTGGCTGCATCACTCAAGGAAGCCTCAACACCTGATAGCATTCTGAAAAGTGAATATAGGAAACATGACTTTAATGGATATCTGGTCTAAACCTAGGGATACTCAAAATAGTATGGTTCTATCGTTCACCAGGTTAACCTCAAAATACTTACTCAAAGTATCGAAACAGTGGCTTTGGTTGGGGGTTGGCTTAATCGCGATCGCAGGCTGCGCCAACACCGTTGATAGCCGCAAAGTTGCGGATGCGATTCAGCAAGATATTACTAAAAACGGTGGTACTTCCTTAAAAAAGGTGACCTGTCCTGGAAATGTGAAGCCCGAAGTTGGCAAAACCTTTGACTGCGTGGGTGAAATGGATAATGGCTACACCTTCACCATTACGGTAAAACAACAGGATGCTAAGGGCGCGATCGCCTGGGATGTGCCCAACGCCAAAGGACTGATTAACATGCCAAAATTAGAAGCGTTGATGCAAGAAGCCGTGGCAACTGAAATTAGCACGCGCCCATCTGTCACCTGTGGCGGCATTTATCGGGCTGTCAAACCCGGTGAAGGTTTTGAGTGTCAGGCTGCTTATAAGGTGATGAAGCCTGTACCCCCATCAAAAACTGTGAAAGGCAAGCCCAGTAAACCTAAGCCGCCCATTGAAGTTAGCCAAACTGAGAAAATTTCAGTCACAACTGATGAGAATGGCAATATTAGCTGGCAACGAGTACTTACAGGTTTAGCCGCAAAAACTTAACCGCTGTTCTGCTGCTGCCATTTCTCTAAGGTTGCCCGGTGGACTTCACGCCAAGGAATATTTTGATGACGGGCGATTTGGGCGCAGTCGTCATATTCGGGCTGCACGTTGGTAGGAGCGCGATCGCGCCCTTCTGCCCAAGCAACCTTCACCCGCACCGTACCATAGTTTGTCTGCACAGATTGGATTTCTCGCGGTAGGATTTGGCGCTGCTGCTGCGATCGCCGGATTCCTAGCGTCGTCGTTTCTCTAAAAATCATCGCTTCACAGGCATTCTCATCTCCAACCCGACAGATCACCGTCAGCAGCGTTCCCAAGCGAGATTTTTTCATTGCGATCGCCTGAGTAAACACATCCAACGCTCCCAACGCCAGCAGTTGCTCCATCACATAAGCGATCGCCTGAGGATTTAAATCATCAATTTGGGTTTCCAAAACGGTGATGGTTTCATTAGGAGCATAAAGTTTTGAGTTTTGTTCGCGTTCGCGTAGCGTGTGCTTTGCACTCAGCGTCTCCGTAGCTTTTGCTTCCCGTAGGGTAGGAGATATTTTGAGTTTTGAGTTTTCGGCAATCTTTCCCCTGTTCCCTGTTCCCTGTTTCCTTTCCCCTGTTTCCTGTTCCCCGACCCAAAGTCGCAGCACATTCGCGATCGGCAAGTTCTGAGTTCCGGCACCTAAGCCCACTTTGTGCAGGATCATCGTTGGCGGTGATCCAAAGTGAGTGGCTAATGTTGTGGCGATCGCGGCTCCGGTGGGCGTAACCAATTCGCGATCAATGTCATTGTAATAAATTGGAACTTGGCGCATTTCAAATAGCTTCAGCACCGCCGGAGTGGGTACGGGCATTCGTCCGTGAGCGGCTCGAATGGTGCCACCACCCGTGGGTAACGCAGAACAGTGCAGCTCCTCAATTTTTAGCCAATCCAAACCTAGACAAGTGCCCACAATATCGACGATCGCATCCGTTGCGCCTACCTCGTGAAAATGCACCTGCTCGATTGGCACTCCATGTACTGCCGCTTCTGCTGCTGCCAGTTGCCGAAACACCGCTAAACTCCAAGTTTCTGCCCTTTTAGGTAGCTGAGCCAGCGTAATTAGCTGTTCAATTTCTGGGAGGTGCCGAATCGGTGGAAGCGGGGCTGAATCCTGAATGGGGGGATGGTCATGGGGGTGAGAATGCCCATGCTGGTGGGCTTCGGTAATTAAGTTCCCTGAAACGATATCTTCTGTAGCAGAATGAAGAGGGTAAGGACGCGGATCAAACGTTGCAAACTCATCCGGGCTTCCTATTTCCCCCGACTCAAACACGAGATCAACATGAAATTTTGTCGCTCGCTGCCCATTGCGATCGACCGATTCTGTCCACAGTTTATATTCTTGCGAAATTCCCAATCGTCCCAGTTGCTCAATTAAATAGGTTATGGGTACGCCCAAATCCACAAGCGCACCTAAGCACATATCTCCGGCAATTCCTGTCGGGCATTGTAAGTAAGCAATTTTGGTCATTGGCTTTTTGGAAAAGTTTTGAGTCTTGAACTTTGAACTTTGAATGATCTTCGCCGCACTCCGTCCCCTTCAGTACTCCGCACTTTTCTATCATGGCAACTCTCTATACGCTTCATCCTAAAAACCCTCAAGCCCGAACAGTAGACCGTGTAATTAAAGCGTTAAAAGATGGAGCAGTGCTGCTATATCCAAGCGATACGGTATATGCGATCGGGTGTGATTTGAATTCTAAAAGCGCCGTGCAAAGGGTCAGGCAGATTAAGCAGCTTTCCAATGATAAACCGCTGACGTTTTTGTGTTCGTCTTTATCTAATATCGCTCAGTATGCGATCGTCAGTGATGAAGCCTACAGAATTATGCGGCGATTGATTCCTGGACCGTATACTTTCTTGTTGCCGACCACAAAACTGGTTCCGAAGCTGGTGATGAGTCCCAAGCGCCGCACTACCGGAATTCGAGTGCCCGATCGCCCCATTTGTCAGGCGTTACTAGAAGGTTTGGGCAATCCGATTATTTCTACCTCTGCTCATGTTTTAGAGGACGGTTCCGCACACAGCCAAAGCGCGATCGACTATCCATCTCGCTTAGATCTATTTGAATGTTTAGACAAGTTAGTCGATGTGATTGTGGATGACGAGCAGGAACCGGGCTATGAGGTATCCACTATTTTAGATTTGAGCAGTGAGGAACCTGTGCTAGTTCGCAAGGGTCTTGGATGGGAAGCGGCAGAGATGTGGACTAGTGCGGGGCACTAACAAAATCTGCGAAAATCCTGCAAATTGGGGATTTTGGAGACTTGTTTCAGCAAAATGAACTTTTTTCATCTATCTACCGTCATAGATATTTGGATGGCTAGTCAAAACTGGCTAATGGGTAGCAGCTTTTTTTAGAAGCCAATTTTGTTAGATCAACTTGTCAACTGTTTACTGTCAAACGCGGCTTTGGGCTGTCTAAGAGAAATGAATAGTAGGACTTACGCACTCGCCCCCTAAATCCCCCAATTCTGGGGGACTTTGAATCTCTATCTCCCCCAGAATTGGGGGTTGGGGGGCAAATTTCGGTTGATTTGGGTAAGTCCTGAATAGGATAATCCTGCTGAGGTTCTCTTCGTTTTAAAAGCTTTTTATTCAATAAGTACCAAAACGCCTGGGAAACTGATCAATTCATTGTCAACTTCCTGGTAAGAAGTGCCACAGGCTAACCGAAAGCTGCCCGTAATTTACAAACTTGTATGTGTAGATAGTTATGACAGTTGCTGAGCAAAACGTCAGGAAACAAGAGCAGCAGAAGCCTCAAGCTTCTTCTGTCTTAACAACTCCCTTAAGTGTGCATTACCAAGCCATGAATATTGAATCTCCACCGCCTTGCGCTAGATCGGTTGCTGTTCAGTCTGCCCAGTCAGATTATCGGGCGATCGCTAAACCTCCCCAATCGACTCAACGCAATCGTCAAGATGCTTCTATCGCTCGACCTGCCGCCGTTCACTTTCTCGATCAAGCGGCTCTCATTCAAATGCTGGCACAGGAATTTCGAGAAGAAGTTAGTAACCTCAACGGGAGTGTAGAAAGCCTTGCTGGGCGAATTGCGGCTGAAGTGGAACGAGTTTGCCAAAAGAGTGGGCGAATTCAAGCCTCCGGACAGGCGCAATCTTGGCAGATTTCTTTAGCCCGTCATCGCTTGCAAAAATGCGTTAACTACTATCACCTTGGTTCTCAACGGGGACGCACGGAACTGCATAGCACCTTGGGTTCAATGGTCTATCGCTATGTGGCTCCTTCTCGGATGCAGCTTGGGTTTCAGGCACGATACACCCTGATTGAAGATTTTTTACAAGGGTTTTATACTGAGTCGCTCAAGGCGTTTCGGCGCGAGAATATCTTGCCAGAAACCTATCAACCCCGTAGCCGATTAGAGCTAGCGGAATACATGGCGTTTACGGAGCAGTATGCTAAGCGTCGCATTTCCCTACCTGCCGGACAAAATCAACAGTTAATTGTGCTGCGATCGCAGAGATTTGGGCAACGCCAACCGCTCGAAGTATCGGTAGATATTGAACAAGCGCTGGAGTCGGCACGGGGCGAAGAAGCAGAAATGCACAACCGGATGCCGATTGTGCAGCAACTCCGAGAACGGATGGTGTCGGATACGGTGGATTCTTCAGAGGCGGTACTGCGCGATCGCGTGATTTCTGAACTGGTGCAATATTTAGAATCGGAAGATCAAACTGACTGCGTAGACTATCTTGTGCTGAAACTGCAAGATATGTCAGCGCCCGAAATTGATGATGTTTTGGGACTAACCCCCCGTCAGCGCGACTATTTACAACAGCGCTTCAAATATCACGTCGAAAAGTTTACCCTTTCCCGCAACTGGAAACTGGTGCATCAATGGCTCGGTGCTGACCTCGATCAAAACTTGGGTATGGCAACCTCTCAATGGGATAGCTTCCTCGATCGCCTCACCCCCGAACAACGCCAGATGTTGCAACTAAAGCAAGCCCAAACGGATGACGCTGAAATTGCCCGCACCCTCAAACTGACTGCCAAACAATTTCAAAAGCGGTGGGGAAGTCTATTAGAAATGGCTCGTCAAGCGCGAAACGAAGCTTAAAGCAATCGAATGATGGAGATTCAAAAGCATCAGGTGTTAAGAAGTTAAGCTTCCAACACCTGATTTTTTATGAATCTGCTTCCTTGTGATTTGCATCAATCAAAAGGTGCCTTTATCTCACTCAATAATCAGCTTAAGATCAACCGGAAACCCTGCCTAGACTCACTTTCAAAGCCAGAGAACTCTAAGAGAATAAAGATATAAGCCTCTAGACAAAAAGTTGATTGATATGAGTTCCCATTTTCGGCACACCATTCGGTTTCACGGCAGCACTCATCCTCAAGGTCGCTACCAGCTTCAAATTTCCGAAATAGATCGCAATGGTTGTCCTCGTTGCAAAGCCCAATGGAACTTTCCCACCTTGAAAACGTTGGTTCTCTTTTTAAAAAAATACTTCCCCAATAGCGAAGCCTTAATTTCTAACAAGGCGCAGGCGACTTTAGGGTTTGATACTGCACTGTCAATGGTAGGAATTTAATCCTGATGTATGCCTTTAAGCACCCTGCTTACAAGTCATTACGCCTTCCTTTTGTGCATCTGCGCCAGTTTTTCCACTCATCGCCCGAACTGCGATCGTGGGCTGATAGCCGGGATAGCAACGCACCAAAACGGTATCTTCAGCACGAGTTACATACATTACATACACTGGTTTGCCTCCCAGTCTGGCAGGTATGAGCGTGGGTGCAGCGGCAGCAGTTGCAACCAGAGTTTGCTGATCGAGTGACACATCTGGCAGTTGAGATAAAGCAGTCTTGGTGCCCAAGGGTTGCAAACACATTAGCGCTACTGCAACAACGGCAACCAACGCAGCAAACAATTTACTTGATAGTTTAGACATCGCTTCCCTTTTTATCCATTTTTAGGTTGTTCGCATCTCAGTCTATAACCTGACTAAAAGAGATCTTGCTCACATACATAATTATTTGACTGTAAAAGGAATAAAGCTGAAACCATAAAAAATCCCCCACCAGTAAAGGCAGGGGATTTTTTCATAACTTGCCTACAGGGCTAATTCAGCGCTAGCCAAATTTCGCGGCTGTTGAGGCAATCACAAAGGCAGCATAGGTTAAGACGTACCCCACCGTAAAGTGAGCTAGACCCACTACACGACCTTGAACAATGGACATTGCCACAGGCTTATCCTTCCAACGAATCAAGTTCGCTAGAGGAGTGCGCTCGTGTGCCCAGACCAAGGTTTCGATCAACTCTTGCCAGTAGCCTCTCCAAGAGATCAAGAACATGAAGCCCGTCGCCCAAACCAGGTGTCCAAAGAGGAACATCCATGCCCAGACCGCCAGGTTATTCATGCCGTATGGGTTGTAGCCGTTGATTAATGGACCTGAGTAGAGCCATAGATAATCACGGAGCCAGCCCATTAGATACGTTGAACCCTCGTTGAAAGACGCAGCATTACCAGACCAGAGCGCTAAATGCTTCCAGTGCCAGTAAAAAGTGACCCAACCCAAGGTGTTCAACATCCAGAACATGGCAAGGTAGAACGAATCCCAAGCTGAGATATCGCACGTACCGCCACGACCCGGACCATCGCAAGGGAAGGAGTAGCCAAAGTCTTTCTTGTCAGGCATTAACTTAGAACCACGAGCATCCAACGCACCCTTGACCAAGATCAATGTGGTGGTGTGAAGACCCAATGCGATCGCATGGTGAACCAAGAAATCGCCAGGACCAATGCTCAGGAACAAAGAGTTTGTACCGCTGTTAATCGCATCCAACCAACCAGGTAGCCATACGTTGCCGTAATTGGGCCATGCGGTGGTCGCAATACTATCAGGATTCGACAGCAGCGTATTCATGCCATACAGCAGTTTGCCGTGAGAAGCTTGAATGAACTGTGCAAACACAGGCTCAACCAATATTTGCTTCTCAGGGGTGCCAAAGGCAACCACTACGTCGTTATGAACGTATAGACCCAAGGTGTGGAAGCCAAGGAAGAGAGAAACCCAACTCAAGTGGGAAATAATCGCCTCTTTGTGATCCAGCATCCGTGCCAACACATTGCCTTTATTTTGCTCAGGATCGTAATCCCGAACTAAGAAGATGGCACCGTGAGCAAAAGCTCCCACCATCAGGAATCCAGCAATGTACTGGTGATGGGTATAAAGCGCTGCCTGCGTGGTGAAATCCTTTGACATAAAGGCATAGGGAGGCAGCGCGTACATATGCTGCGCCACTAGAGAAGTAATTACACCCAACGCTGCCAAGTGGATGCCCAACTGGAAGTGTAAGGAGTTGTTGTAGGTTTCGTACAAACCTTGGTGAGGCAAGTTGAACTGACCTTCACTACGACCACCCACCAAGCCAGCTTTGCTATCCAACATTTCTTTGATGCTGTGACCAATACCAAAGTTGGTACGGTACATATGACCCGCAACAATGAATAGAACAGCGATCGCTAGGTGATGGTGAGCAATATCCGTCAACCAGAGAGACTCAGTTTGAGGATGAAAGCCACCTAAGAACGTCAGAATAGCCGTTCCAGATCCTTGAGCGGTGCCAAACAAGTGGCTAGCCGTATCAGGATTTTCGGCATATACACCCCAGTTACCCGTGAAGAACGGAGCTAACCCAGCCGGGTGGGGCAATGTGGATAGGAAGTTATCCCACCCGACATGCTGACCACGAGCTTCAGGGATGGCTACGTGTACGAGGTGACCTGCCCAAGCCAGAGAGCTAACCCCAAACAACCCAGCCAAGTGGTGGTTGAGGCGAGACTCAGCATTCTTAAACCAGGACAAACTAGGACGGAACTTAGGCTGCAAGTGTAGCCAGCCAGCAAACAAGAACAGAGAGGACAAGATCAATAGGAAGATCGCGCCACTGTACAAGTCGCCATTGGTTCGCATTCCGATGGTGTACCACCAGTGGTAAACACCAGAGTAAGCAATGTTTACAGGATAAGAAGCACCGCCTTGAGAAAATGCTTCAACTGCAGCCTTGCCAAATTGAGGGTCCCAAATCGCATGGGCGATGGGACGGATGTTTAGCGGATCTTTGATCCACTGTTCAAAGTTGCCTTGCCACGCTACGTGGAACAGACTGCCAGAAGTCCATAGAAAGATGATGGCGATATGACCAAAGTGGGAAGCGAAGATCTTTTGGTAAAGATTTTCTTCCGTCATACCGTCGTGACTTTCAAAGTCATGGGCTGTTGCAATTCCGTACCAGATCCGACGAGTTGTCGGATCTTGAGCGAGGTCTTGGCTAAATTTTGGAAATTTGGTTGCCATTTTTATGTTTTCTCCTCGCTTAGCCAAGTGCAATTGTGCGAGCCAGGAAGAATGCCCAGGTGGTCACAATTCCGCCTAATAAGTAGTGAGCAACTCCAACCGCCCGACCCTGAATAATACTCAGAGCGCGAGGTTGAATTGCAGGAGCCACTTTCAGCTTGTTGTGCGCCCAAACAATCGACTCAATCAATTCTTGCCAGTAGCCGCGACCACTAAACAAGAACATCAAACTGAATGCCCATACGAAGTGAGCACCCAAAAACAGAAGACCATAAGCAGACAGGGCAGACCCATAGGAGGTAATCACCTGTGCTGACTGTGCCCACATGAAGTCACGTAGCCAACCGTTGATAGTAATCGCGCTTTGGGCAAAATTACCACCCGCAATATGAGCTACGGAGCCATCCGCGTTAAGCGTTCCCCACACATCCGATTGCATCTTCCAACTGAAGTGGAAAATCACCACGGAAATGCAGTTATACATCCAGAACAAACCGAGGAAAACGTGATCCCAGCCTGAAACTTGGCAGGTGCCGCCGCGTCCGGGTCCATCGCAAGGGAAACGGAAGCCCAAGCTTGCCTTATCTGGAACTAGACGAGAGCTACGAGCAAACAGCACACCTTTCAACAAGATCAACACGGTGACGTGGATTGTGAAGGCGTGAATATGGTGAACCATAAAGTCTGCTGTGCCCAACGCGATCGGCATCATGGCAATCTTACCGCCTACCGCAACGATACCGCCGCCAAATGCATAGCTAGCAGGGGCTAGAGCATTGGGGGCAGTAGCGCCAGGAGCAAGAGTGTGAAGATTTTGAACCCACTGGGCAAAGATCGGCTGCAACTGAATTGCAGTATCAGAGAACATATCTTGGGGACGACCCAACGCACTCATCGTGTCGTTGTGAACGTATAGACCAAAGCTATGGAAACCCAAGAAAATGCAGACCCAGTTGAGATGAGAGATGATGGCATCTCGGTGACGAAGCATGCTGTCCAGTACGTTGCCACGATTTACAGCAGGGTCGTAATCACGCACCATAAAGATGGCACCATGAGCGGCTCCGCCAACAATCAGGAATGCTCCAATCCACATGTGGTGCGTGAACAGAGATATCTGAGTTGCGTAGTCTGTCGCCATATAGGGATAGGGCGGCATTGCATACATATGCTGAGCAACGATGATGGTCACCGAGCCAGCCATTGCCAAGTTGATTGCCAACTGTGCGTGCCAAGAGGTCGTCAGAACTTCATAGAGACCTTTGTGCCCTTCACCCGTAATGATGATGGGATCTTTGTGAGCTTCTAAGATTTCTTTGATGCTGTGACCAATACCCCAATTGGTACGGTACATATGACCTGCCACAATGAACATCACCGCGATCGCTAGGTGATGGTGCGCAGTATCTGACAACCAAAGCCCACCTGTGACGGGGTTCAAACCACCTTTAAAGGTAAGGAAGTCTGAATAAGCACCCCAATTCAAGGTGAAGAAAGGAGTTAGCCCTTGAGCAAAGCTCGGATATATATCTGCCATCAGCTTGGAGTTCAAGATGAACTCATGAGGCAGAGGAATATCTTTTGCAGCAACGCCTCTATCTAATAGCTCGTTGACTGGCAAGGAAACATGGATCTGGTGACCTGCCCAGCCCAATGATCCCAAACCAAACAAACCTGCTAGATGATGGTTGAGCATTGACTCAACGTTTTGGAACCACTCCAACTTGGGTGCTGCTTTGTGGTAGTGAAACCACCCTGCAAACAGCATCAAGCCTGCCATTACTAGACCACCGATCGCGGTGCAGTAAAGCTGGAAGCTATTTGTGAAGCCAGAAGCTCGCCACAGATAGAAAAATCCAGAAGTAATCTGAATTCCGTGGAAGCCACCGCCAACATCGGCATTCAAAATTTCTTGACCCACAATTGGCCACACAACCTGAGCGCTAGGTTTAATAACGGTCGGGTTGGTCAACCAAGCTTCATAGTTTGAAAATTTTGCGCCATGAAAATACATTCCACTTAGCCAGATGAAAACAACGGCTAAATGACCAAAGTGAGCGCTAAAGATCTTACGGGATACGTCTTCTAAATCGGAAGTATGGCTATCGAAGTCGTGAGCGAGAGCGTGAAGATTCCAAATCCAAGTGGTGGTTTTGGGTCCTCTAGCAAGGGTGCGGTCAAAGTGCCCCGGTTGTGACCACTTCTCGAAAGAAGTAGGAACCGGATTTCTATCGACAACAACTCTCACTTTTGCTTCCCGCTTTTGGGTAGTTGTCATTGAGACTCTCCTCTCTCTAGACAAGGAACGAGGAATCCCCCCTTAATAGGCTTGCTCTGATGGCTAAGCTGCCGTTCTCTACTTAATTTCACCAACATATGAACCTCAGCAATACAGATCTGAAAGACAGGCTTGAGTAAGCTCGGATGCATGGCTTTTCTAATAGAACAACTCAGCATCACTTCGATAGATTCGAGGGAATCAGAGCGGCTTCTGCTAGCTGAACCTTGGGAAAAGTTCAAAAAGCAGAGTAGAAGCCTAATCGGGGTTCTCATCGTGACATTATAGGATCGCTGCTTACCCGATTGTGAGCGGTTAACAATAATTAAAAACCGCTCAAGTGCAGATGCAGTCTAGGTTGCACACTCAGGAATGACCACGAAAGTCAAGCCCTACTATGGCGATGCTGCGCAAACAAAGCCCTGTAAAAACGCCAAGGCTTCTTACAGAAAGGGTTCTCAGCGATTTTCTACAGTAGGGAGAATCCATTAAATCGAGTTTGCTCTATACACAGCATAGGAATTTTCCATCTATGCTTGATGTGCCTGATGGATAAGGGATTGAGTGCGATCTGAAGACTTTAAAGCGGCTAAATAATTTTTCAAAACCAACCCGTTAGCGTTACCAAAGTTTACTTAGACTCGTAATGCGTGACAAATCTAAAGTCTGGCAATTGTAAACTTTGTACTTTAAAACTTCTTATTAAGCAATAAATAGCGATCGCTTTCT
>JBBSCL010000028.1:0-12943 GCA_038250345.1 Leptolyngbyales cyanobacterium | reverse complement strand
GCAAAGGCACCAGATTTACATCATTCCCAGTGATCACGGGCTGGTGTTCAGGCAATCCTAAATGGCACTCTAGCGCGATCTGCACGGCTTGACCGAGTACGGGACGAATATCTACAGGTTGTTGAAGACTGGCAGTGAGGCTGGATGAGCCTAATCCGGCTGCAATGATCAACCAGTCTAAATTGATGGTTCCAGTCGTGGTGTGCAGGCGATAGAGTTTCCCACTATTCTCCTGAATCGAAGAAGATTCTAGCACCACAGGCGTATTGAACTGAAAAGCGACTCCGTTACGTTCGGCGGCGGCGACTAGCCCTAATGTGAGAGCCGTTGGATCAACTTGACGATCGCAGGGTGAATAAACAGCACCGATCACCTGCTCTAAGCTGAGATGCGGATAGGTTGCTGACAGATCAGCGCGATCGCAGAGTTCTAACTGCAATCCTTGAGAGCGGCGAATGGCTGCTAGCGATCGCCAGCGATCGAGATCTTCTCCAGCAAAACAAAGCCGCAAAATTCCTTGGCGATTGTAAGGAATCTTACGGTTTGTTAGAACTTCTAGCTGAGGAATCCATTGGTCATAGGTTTGAATGCCCATCAGCCGCATTTTTAAGTTATTACCCTTGGGCTTTTGGCTAATGGCTGCCATTAAAACCCCAAGAGCAGCACCCGTAGAAGCTTGGGCAGGCGCTTGTCGATCGAACACGCTAATTTCCAACTGGGGAATTTGGCTCAATTCGTAGGCGATCGCGGCACCTACAATCCCACATCCAACAATGACAACTTTCACATCAAGTTAGCTACTCAACCGCTGGCGCAGTTTCAAAGCCCTCTGGTGGTGCTTGCTCATCCAAGGGAACGTCTGGCATCTCCGGCTCAACATCAGGTTGCGTGGGCGCTAGCAACTCCTGCAAAAAGCTAGTTTCAGGTACTACAACTGGTTCCGGTGGTTTTGGTTTAGGGCGAGCAGCTTCGGGCACCAACGCTAAAAACGCATCAAAGTCTTTCACGGCTGCGTTATATTCGCGCTGGGCAACAGCAGCATTTGAGTTTTGCGCGGCAAGATCAAGCGCACTTAAATCGTTAAAAACTTCTTTAGCCAGCTTTCGGGCAGCCGGTTGAGCATCGGGCAGCAGGTTACGAGAAACATTCTGCATTTTGACCCGCAACTCTCCTAAAGGACCATGAATTAAGTTTCGGGCAAAAGTCCAATCTCGCTGCTGAACGAGCGTACCCAACTCAGGCAGGCGATCGCGCATGACCTCCAACTCCGTCGCATATCCCTGAATTTGTTCTAACTGATCAGGTACATAAGTTAAAGGCTTCTTAACTTTGGCAGCCTCAACTCGCCCTACCCCAATTGCTAAAACGATTAACAAAACCAAAGCGGCTGACACTATCGAGCGAATCTTCACCATGACTTGTTGACCCAATCTTGCCGAATGAATGACCTGCCTACTTGATAGAGTCAAAGTAAGCCACATAAATTATCGCTTAAAGACTCTACGTCAAGAAGTGTATATCAAAACCGCTTCCCCTGCCTTAGCTCCCTTGCCGCTAGACTTATGTTAGACTCCACGGGTCTTTGGGTTTGTTGCTGAGGTTAGATATGGTGAAGGTGGTTGGTCGTCAGTCGTTGGGTCGTCAATTGGTGTATGACATTGGGGTCGAGCGTGACCATAATTTTGTGCTAGCAAATGGATTGGTGGCATCCAATTGTTTTAATAAATCCCACTCGACGGCGTATGGCTATGTCACCTATCAAACTGCTTACCTGAAGGCAAACTACCCCGTTGAATATATGGCGGCGCTGTTGACGGCAAACAGTGGCGATCAAGATAAAGCTCAAAAATATATTGCAACCTGTTTTGCAATGGGCATTCAAGTGCAACCGCCAGATGTGAACCTCTCTGGGGTTGATTTTACGCCGACCGGAGATGCCATCTTGTTTGGGCTGGGCGGGGTTCGCAATGT
Organism: Leptolyngbyales cyanobacterium; assembly: GCA_038250345.1. Taxonomy (GTDB): domain Bacteria; phylum Cyanobacteriota; class Cyanobacteriia; order Leptolyngbyales; family Leptolyngbyaceae; genus ULC077BIN1. Next base: position 10,972 of record JBBSCL010000028.1, on the reverse strand, counting down.
GGGTTTGGGGGCGATCGAAAGTTTGTTAGCATCGCGAGAATCGGAGGGATTGTTTAAGTCGCTGCCTGATTTGTGCGATCGCGTGGATTCTCGTGCCGTCAACCGAAGAGCCTTGGAAGCGCTGATTCACTGCGGTGCCCTCGATCAGCTAGACCCGGATCAAAACCGCAACCAGTTGATTCACGATCTAGAACTCATTTTGGATTGGGCACAGTCACGATCGCGCGATCGCGCCAGTGGACAAGGCAACCTGTTTGACATGCTGGGCAGCACATCACCAACAGTCAACGCTTTTGAATCGGCTCCCAAAGCCAATCCCGTTCCAGACTTTGCTCAACAAGAACGGCTGCGATTAGAAAAAGAGATCATCGGCTTCTACATTTCTGATCATCCACTGAAACCGCTGCAAGCCGCTGCCCGGATGTTGGCACCCATTAACCTGAGCGACTTGCAAGACTATGCCGAAGGTTCCTCGGTCAGCGCGATCGTTATGTTAACCAGCCTTAAACCGGTGACCACCAAAAAGGGCGATCGCATGGCAATTATCACGATCGAAGATCTGACGGGGAACGCCGAATCAGTAGTTTTCCCAAAATCTTACGAGCGCATTAGCGAAAAGCTGATCGTGGATGCGCGTTTGATGGTGTGGGGCAAAATTGATCGACGGGATGATCAAGCGCAATTTATCGTAGAAGACGTGGAACCCATTGAAGCGGTTCGTATGGTGATGGTGGAGCTAGAGCCTAAAGTTGCCAGCGATATTGAACAACAGCATCGCCTCCGCACGGTGTTGTTGCAGCATCGCGGTGAGGACGATCGCGCCAAGGTTCCTGTGGTGGCGATCGTCAGCGCCCAAGATAAACGCCATTTTGTCCGATTTGGTCCTCAGTTTCGCGTTCATGATCATCAAGCTGCTGTCAACGCTTTACTCAAAGCTGGGTTTCAAGCGAGCATTTCTTCTCTCACCGCTACTGTTTAAGCGATGCTCAATCTGTAATGCCCTCAGATCCCTTGAGCAAGTTTGGCAACGCTGCTGAATCAGAACTAATGTAAAAGACTGTCTTGCTTGCGGGGCGGCTCGTATACCCGTCCATTAGGCAATTGTCCTAAACGCGATCGCGGGTTAAGGCAAAAATCTAGATACAATAGAATGCTGCCAGTAGAGATGAATTCATGACCACGTCCCCGTCGTTTGATGCCTCTGAATCACTCCGCACTAGTCTAAATCAATTGCTTGATCAACTTCCGCAGACCAAACACGGGGAACTAATTCAGTTGGCGTTAACCACTCTGGTCCGGATGACCGAGGACGAAATCGATCGCCTTGACTGGAAAATTTTGAATGCTTCCCTGCAAGATATGGAACGCGCATTTAAAGTGCTTTATCCCTATCGTCACGTTCGCAAAATCTCTATTTTTGGTTCTGCCCGCATTCCATCCGGTACGCCGGAATATCAAATGGCAGCAGACTTTGCCCGTCGTGTTGCCGATCTAGGATTTATGGTAATTACCGGCGCGGGACCTGGAATTATGCAGGCTGGCAATGAAGGAGCCGGACGAGAGAAATCGATCGGATTAGGGATTCAGCTTCCCTTTGAACAAGGGTCAAACCCTTTCATTGAAGACGATCCTAAGCTGATCCCCTTCAAATACTTTTTTACCCGAAAACTATTTTTCCTCAAAGAAAGCGATGCCCTTGCCCTGTTTCCGGGTGGCTTTGGCACTCTAGACGAAGCATTTGAATGTCTTACCCTTTGCCAAACGGGCAAATCACTGCCAATTCCGCTGGTGCTGATCGATCGCCCCGGTGGCGACTACTGGCACGATTGGCTAGAGTACGTGCAAAAACAACTGCTCAAGCGGGGCTTAGTCAGTGCCGCTGATTTCAGCCTATTTACCATCACCGACCAGTTAGACGAAGCTTGCAATATTATTACCCGCTTCTACAGTGCCTTCCATTCCTGCCGCTATGTTGGCAATCGCCTAGTCATGCGCCTCAACATCGAAATTTCCGATGAAGCTGTAGACCACCTCAACCATAGCTTCAGCGATATTTTGGTTAAAGGAGCGATCGAAAAGAGCCATGCTCTCCCTCAAGAAGCCCAAGATATGTCGATTGGTAAATCTCGCCTCCTGCTGCACTTTAACCAGCGCGACCTAGGACGGCTCTACCAAATGATCAATGAGATTAATCGCATTGGCATAGAGCCTTCTGAAGACATACTCCGCCCAGAACGGAAATAAAAGGAGCTAGGAGCTAGGAATATTATCTGTTTGATGCTACATGCCCAGTTCCTAACTCCCAACTTCCTAACTCCCAACTTTTATCCCTAACTCAAACTTCTGACCTGTGACCCCTAATTCTTGTGACTCGCCACGGGCGTAGATACCCGCTAGAATAGGCGAAGGTTTACTACGGCGTTGGTGACTACCAATAATGTTTTATGATCTATGCCTTCTGAATACGGGAACTACGAAGTCTGGCGGCAGTAGACCGGGCATGTCACTAGAAATAGTCATGTGAAACCCGGAAACTTAAAGCACAGGCGATTAGTACCCACCTGGTCTAGCACCAGGTCAAAAACTGAGGTAAGACGGCGTTGCGGTAAACTCATTAGCTTTTGAATTCCTTTGTTCATCTTGGACAGAGGAATTTTTGATTGTATTGAGCTAGTTTTATTGAGCAATAGGTTTAAGGAAAGAGCAGGACATAAGCCGGGTTCTGTTCACCTTAAAAAGGGGACGGTTATCTATCTAAGGCGGTTGTTGCCAAACGCCTCTAGCGGACTCGCAAAGATGCATTGCATCCCTGCCGGAGCGGGAAAAAGACCAACCCTAGCTCCTACTGCCTTGCATCCAACCGGGGTTTACCTAGCCAGCACTTCTCAATGCTGCTGGTGCGCTCTTACCGCACCCTTGCACCCTTACCTGTGAAAAGGGGAGAGACGTGAGGTGCGAGGCAAAAGGGTTTTTCCCTTTGCTCCCATCCCTCAGCCCCTAGCCTTTGTTCCATCGGCGGTATATTTCTGTGGCACTATCCTCACGATCGCTCGCACTGGGCGTTACCCAGCAAGTTTGGTCTTTCGGAAGCCCGGACTTTCCTCGAATTGCATAGCAACTCGCAACCATCTCGCCTACTCTTTCCAAAACTAGTGTAGTTGAAGGGACTAGGGATTAGGAAATAGGGTCTGCTTCCCATCCCTAATCCTTTGGATTCCAGGGTAATCCAGCGTACCAGGGCAATTTTTTTAGGATGAATTTACAGCGTAGTTGAATGCGATCGCCTTCTGCACTGTAAGTCGAGCCAATCAGCCGCAACGCTAAATCTAAGCTAAACTCCAGCGGGTCTATCCTGGCAACAAATCGGGCATATTTTTTCTTGGGGGGATCATCTTTACTTTTTTTAAGCGCTTCAAAGTCTAATAGCGGTTTGCTCACTTCCATTTCCAGCGCGACAGCAGAATCCTTGTCGCTCGGCTCTTTTCGCTTCAAAACATCCTCTGCGGTGATTACTTCTTTTAAGGTGGCACCAGATGCAACGGTACTGAAGACCTGATTTTGAAACAAATCTAAAGTGGTGCCAGGAACTAGGCGGGTCACCCGGCGCGATCGCCCTTGCAAATCGGTTGTGGCGCAATAATCCCAGTCGATGTAGATAGAATGGGTCTGTGATTTGTTGGTCACCTTGACTCCAAACTGTCTGAGCTTGTCATCTTTGCCGAACTCGTAGCGCTTCTCAAAATCAAAACCAATGCCTACGATGTCCTGAAGATTTTGGTCGGTTAACTGCTGTTTTAGAGCGTCATCATCCAAAGAAACTGTATATTCATCATTGAAACTGTTCACAATCTGGGACAATGCCCAGGCGATAAAAACTAGATAAATCACCAAAATGATTGGGTCTATGGATCTCATCGAGAATTGCCTGACCCTCCAGTCTTTTTATCCGATTTTTTGTCAGAATTACTGGGAGGCTTCACGGCTGACATATTGTCGAACCAACCCCGTCGCCAAAATAAAGTCACCATTGTGATCGCGATCGCCAGCATCAGCGCTAAACAGAGAGGATAGCCCCAGTAGGCATTTAACTCTGGCATATTCCAGGGCGACTTTTCGGTATTAAAGTTCATGCCATACACTCCGGCAATAAACGTCAATGGAATAAAAATAGAAGACGTAACCGTCAACACTTTCATGACTTCGTTCATTTTGTTACTAACCGACGATAAATAGATATCCATCAAGCTAGAAGCCAGTTCTCGATAAGTTTCCACCATGTCTAATACTTGGATCGCGTGGTCATAGCAGTCACGCAAATAAACGCGCACATCGTTGCTAATTAAGTCATTACCATCTCGAATTAAGGCATTAATGGCATCACGCTGAGGCCAAATTGCCCGACGCAGTGTTAGTAGCTGACGTTTGAGATCATGAATCTTTTGCAGGGTTTGACGATTAGGATTCGCCACCACCTCATCTTCCAAGTCTTCTAGCTGTTCACCATATATCTCTAGCACCGGAAAAAATCCATCGATAATGGAATCAAGCAGGGCATAGGTCAGATAATCAGCACCATTACAGCGGATTGCGCCTTTACTGGTGCGAATGCGCTCTCGAATGGGACCAAAGCTGTCGTAGCGGGGTTCTTCTTGAACCGTGAGCAAGTAGTGCCTGCCTAAGATGAAACTGACCTGTTCACTTTCAAACGTTTCTTCATCGTCGCGCAGGGTGACCATCCGAGAGATGATCAACAGTTGCTCTGGGTGTTCTTCCACTTTAGGGCGCTGCGGCACGTTGACCACGTCTTCTAACACGAGTGGATGTAGGTTAAAGACTTGCCCCAATCGCTGCATGATGTCTTCGTTGCCAAACCCTTTTACATCCACCCAGGAGATTGATTCTGTGTCGAGATAGGGGATAATTTCTTCGGGTGTGTCTAGTTCGCAGCGACTAGCATCCTCTTTGCAGTAGTCAATTAAAGTGATAACGGGTGGTAGCGCTTTGGGGTCAATATCAAGCGTGCCTGGCATCTCGCCAGGGGTGTGATAGTGATAGTCAATGTAGGAGTTGTCGTCTTCAAGGTCGGGAGAAACTGTTTGGATAACGAGGGGGCGTAAGCGATGATCTACCATGCAGGAAACCTCTAACCAATTTTCAAGAACCGCTCATTGTCAGTGTACTGTTGCGAAAGAGAATAGAGTTACTGCGATCGCAACAACTCCTTACCGTTCCGCACCGCAACCAGGTTTACTTTAAGCGGACCCGCTGTAAAGATAGTTTCCTGAGCGATCGTTCTTAGCTCGATTGTTTCGTTGTGAAGTTGCAGTTTTTCGATAAATGCCAGTAGATCTTGGACTCGCCCCTCGCCAATTTGCACTGTATCAGTCAAAATTCCCAAACGACGCGCCCGGAATCCTGCTGCTGTTACCAGAAGATTAATTCGCTGCTGAATTTGAACTTCACTGAGGCTTGCTGGATTAAGAGATGTAGCAGAGATCAGATCCCCCTCTCGAAAAACAACCTGGTTGGGAGCGGCTTCTGCAAAAACTTGAACTAAGTTTTCTCCAGTGAGATAGTTGGCAGCCGCAGAGAGGCGCACCACATAATCTTGTCCGTTACTCACTTGTTTGATCAGCTGATCCACTTCGGCTTTGGTAATTTGAATAATTTGCCCCTGCGGTTTCGTGCCGGGTCGCACAAGCTCAGTGGCGGATCGATTCGCTTCTCGCAAAAGCTGATCGATCGCGGCTTGAGTAGAGCGCGGGTCAAGAATCCGAACGACCGCCGAAGAGAGTACCTGCCCCCGCTGGATTGCCACATTGCCCCGGCGCAATCCCTCCGCTTCTCGCTCTAGCTTGCCAATTTCTTGCACCAAAAAATCTTGCTGAGCTTCTAGCTGTTTCAGTCGTCCTTCTCGCTCACCGATCACTGCATTTTTGGCTTTAATTTCCTCTTCTGCCACTGCCACCACTCGACCCTGCTCTGCTTGCAGTTTGCTAATATTTGAGCGAAATTGTAGTACTTGCTCAGAAATGGTGGCAAGTTGACTGCGGTTTTGTTCGAGGGTTCGTTGCACCGCAACGCGATCGCTCATAGCGCGATCGCGTTGGGCGATCGCGCTTTTTAAGGAGCCGCCAATGGTTTGGATCTGTTTTTGAGTACTCGCTAATTGTTTTTGGGCAGTAGTTTCTTGGGCTTTTGCCCGGTTTAATTCCGCTTCAGTGCGGTTCTTTTGAGCTTGAGCGGTTTCTAGCTGGCTTTTTACACCATTTAGGTCAGCCCGCGTCCGCCTCAGCTTTCGTTGAATCGTGCTTAACTCAAAGACTCCGGTGCGAAGCGGACCGCTCGTTGCAAACAAAATTCCTAAGGTGGAAGCGGCAACGACGATTCCGGTCAAAATGGTGATCAAGGTAGCCGTGCGGCGAGGGCGCAAGTTGAACAGGCTAAGGCGAGCTTTGCCTACCTTTGTGCCGATGCGATCGCCTACCGTAGCAATTACACCACCAATCACCAAAATCGCAAATATGAGGATCAGCCCCGTAGACATCGCTGCTCCAAACCAAAACGCCCTAACCTTTGCAATGCAAACAGGGGCAAACTCATCTCTAGCCTACCCCATGAATCTTTTATATTGACTGTCGCTAACTAGCCAATGTGTGAGTAAAAAACTTTTTTGATGAATCTCTAACCGCTAGCGAGTTATGTAAACTGCTGACTTAAGGTTACAGGATTATGAACGGTGATTTTCTTCTTGTGGATCGAAATCATATTATCTTGCCTCAAGTCGCCTAAGAGTCGGGTGACGGTCACACGGGTCGAGCCGATCGCCTCCGCGATCGCCTGATGCGACAACTTCAGATCAATCGTGATTCCTTCTTGACTGGGCGTACCAAAATCTCGGCAAAGAATCAACAAAAAGCTGACCAATCGAGACCCCATATCTCGATGAGCCAACGTTTCAATCATCATTTCGGTCTGCAAAATTCGCGAAGATAACCCTTGCAGCAAAATCATCGACAACTCAGGATTGTCTTTTAAAGCTTTTTCTACCTGATCAATCGGCACCGAGAGCAACTCCACCGGCGTGAATGCCACCGCATGATAAAAGCGATCGGAACGATGCCCCGTAATCAGCGACAACACCCCAAACACACTATTTTCTCTCAATAGCGCAACTGTGATTTCTTCCCCCGCTTCGTATACCCTAGAGAGCTTCACGGCTCCCTTAACGAGAAAGTAGACGCGCTCAGCCGGATCGCCCGGAAAGAAAATCGTTTTGCCCCGTTCAAACGATTCAACAACGGGCGGAAATATCCCACTTCCCATCTGACGAAATACCGATGCCAGTGGTCTATCTTGCGTCACAACCATATTCCCCTGCTCAGAGTCCTTACTACGTGCCAACTTGTTGAATGAAACACGCTGAATGACTAGCATTCAACTCTGTAACTTAGAATACTTAAACGTACTACTGAAGTGTTTTTTGTACCCTCTGTTACAAAGCGTAGCGATCGCAGCCAATCTGCAAAAGGCTGAAATCATTCATCTACCGCTTTCTCAAACACTGCCAAAGGTCTAGAAAGTACCAGTATCTTAATCGTAGCTCAGCCAATTGCACGAAATTTGTTGTAGGCATAATTATCGAGGTCAGTTAAAACGACCTTTTGAAGCTAAGTTTAGAACTCTTGAACTAATTAAGATTGCTATCTTTATACCCCATATTTCAGTATCCTCATAAGTGCCCTCAAAGGATTGATTGTCATGCTGGATCTGACTGGAAAAAATGCCCTTGTGACCGGAATTGCCAATAACCGCTCGATCGCGTGGGGCATTGCCCAACAGCTTCACAAAGCCGGAGCAAACATCGGTATTTCCTATTTGCCTGACGAAAAAGGGAAGATGGAAAAAAAGGTGACTGAGTTGGTAGAGCCGCTCAACCCCAGTGTGTTTGTGCCACTCAACGTTCAAGACGATGCTCAAATTCAATCTGCCTTTGAAACCGTGGGCGACAAGTGGGGCAGAATCGACATTTTGATTCATTGTCTGGCATTTGCCAACCGAGATGATCTGACTGGCGGCTTTGTGGAAACGTCTCGCGCCGGGTTCGCCACCGCTTTGGATATCAGCACCTACTCTTTGGTTAAGCTTTGCGGGGCGGCAAAACCGTTGATGACCGAAGGCGGCAGCATTGTCACGCTTACTTATTTAGGTGGGGTGCGAGTGATCCCCAACTACAACGTCATGGGCATTGCCAAAGCAGGTTTGGAAATGAGCGTCCGCTATTTGGCAGCAGAACTAGGTCCTCAAAATATTCGCGTAAATGGCATTTCTGCCGGACCCATTCGCACCCTGGCATCCTCTGCCGTGGGCGGCATTTTGGATATGATTCATCATGTGGAAGCGGTAGCACCCCTACGGCGCACGGTCACCCAACTAGAAGTGGGAAACACCGCCGCCTTTTTGTGTAGTGACTTATCGAGCGGTATGACGGGGCAAATTCTCTATGTCGATGCGGGATATGAAATTTTGGGCATGGCTTAGGCTGGATAAATCGGCGAAAATCAGGGGCGATCGCGCCCAGCAAACACTACTAAACCCCCCATAAACCTTAGTCAAACCCTACAGGATTGAGCAAGATGCGATACCCTTATTTAGAAACCGCACCTTCCACAAAATAGCCTCCATGAGCCAGACTCTCGATCTCAGCCACCTCAATTCCTCTCAGCGTCGTGCCGTAGAACATTACTGCGGACCGCTGTTGGTAGTAGCAGGAGCGGGTTCTGGCAAAACGCGGGCGCTCACCTACCGCATTGCCAACCTAGTTTTAAACCATCAAGTCGATCCCGAAAACATCCTAGCGGTCACCTTCACCAACAAAGCCGCACGGGAAATGAAAGAGCGGATCGAAAAGCTGTTTGCCGATCAAAAAGCCCGTAGCGATTTTGGCAAACCCTTGGATGCGCTCTCTCCGGTCGAACAAACTCGGCTGAGATCTCACGTTTACAAAACCATTACTAAAGAGCTTTGGATCGGCACATTTCATGCGCTTTGTGCAAGGATTTTACGGCTTGACATTGAAAAATATGAAGATAGCAACGGGCGCAAATGGACGCGCAATTTTTCTATTTTTGACGAGTCGGATGCCCAAAGTTTAGTTAAAGAAATCGTCACCCAAAAACTCAACTTAGACGACAAAAAGTTTGATCCAAAATCGGTTCGCTATGCCATCAGTAACGCTAAGAACAAAAGCCTCTCGCCCCACGATTTGGAAAAAGATCAGTCCAACTTTCGGGGGCGGGTGATTGCGAATGTTTACAGTATGTATCAAGACACGCTATCGGCAAATAACGCGCTGGATTTTGATGACTTGATTCTCACGCCAGTCCACTTGCTGAAACAAAATGAGCAAGTCCGGGCTTATTGGCACAAGCGCTTTCGTCATGTTTTGGTGGATGAATATCAAGATACAAACCGGACGCAATACGATTTAATTAGTTTGCTGGTGACCAATGGCGCAGCCTCCAAAACGTTTAATGAGTGGGACTATCGCTCGGTGTTTGTGGTGGGCGACGCGGATCAATCTATTTATTCGTTTCGGGCGGCAGACTTTACCATTTTGATGGGTTTTCAGGATGATTTTGGCGATCGCCTGCATGACGACGACACCCGCACCATGGTCAAGCTGGAGGAAAACTACCGCTCGACGCGCAACATTTTAGAAGTCGCGAATCAACTGATCGACAACAACACCGAACGCATTGATAAAGTGCTGAAGCCGACGCGGGGTGAGGGTGAGCCGATCTTTTTATATCGAGCCGATGACGAAACCTCCGAAGCAGAATTTGTCACGAATCAAATTCGCCAGTTAGAAGCAAAACATCCTGAACTGCACTACGGCAAGTTTGCCATTTTGTATCGCACCAATGCCCAATCGCGGGCAATGGAAGACTCGCTGATGAAATTGCAAATTCCTTATAAAGTGGTGGGCGGACTGCGCTTTTATGATCGCAAAGAGATTAAGGACGTGTTGGGATATCTCAGGGCGATCGCCAACCCATTTGATAACATTAGCCTCTTGCGCGTGATCAACACTCCCCGTCGCGGCATCGGCAAAACCACTATCGATTCCTTGGTCAAAGCCTCCCAAGAGTTGAGCTTGCCACTTTGGGAAATTTTATCGGATGAAACCTCGGTCAAATCTTTAGCCGGTCGATCGTCTAAAGGGGTGCTTCAGTTTGCTCAGATTATTCAAAAATGGCGACAGGAATTAGATTCTCGTTCTGCCAGCGAAATTGCCCAAGGCGTACTGGAAGACTCTGGCTATGTAACAGATTTAAGAAATCAGGCAACCGATGAAGCTACCGATCGCCTCGAAAACGTGCAAGAACTTTACAACGCCGTTTTGCAGTTTGAGGAAAACAATGACGATCCAAGCCTGCTGGGTTTCCTAGCCAGTGCATCGTTAGCGTCTGACCTGGATAATTTAGGTGAAGAAGATCAAAAAGTCTCTTTAATGACGCTGCATTCCTCAAAGGGTCTGGAATTTCCAGTGGTGTTTTTGATCGGTTTAGAGCAAGGTTTGTTCCCCAACTACCGTTCGATGGAAGACCCTGCTGCACTGGAAGAGGAACGGCGGCTGTGCTATGTGGGAATCACCCGCGCCCAAGAGCGCTTGTTTATTTCCTATGCGCGAGAACGCCGACTCTATGGCACCCGTGAGCCTGCTAGCCCCTCGTTGTTTCTCGCAGAGTTGCCGAGAGAATTGCTCAATTCCAACGTGGCGGCGGCGATTCCGAATAAATGGACGAAGCCGATTTCTGAAATTCGGCGAAATAAAAGCGAATCACGCAATATGCCCAATAGTCACGCCAACGATTGGAGCGTGGGCGATCGCCTGATTCACAAAGCCTTTGGGGAAGGGGAAGTGACTCGCATCTTTGGCGCAGGCAACAAAATCTGTTTGGCGGTTAAG
>JBBSCL010000027.1:0-13039 GCA_038250345.1 Leptolyngbyales cyanobacterium | reverse complement strand
TACAGCACGCCAGCCTATACCTGCTCTAACCGAGTAAGTGGGCTGCTCCGTGTTGAGCTTTTTAAACTCTAAACTCGGATGCGAAGGATTCTGTTTCCAAAGCTTGTAGTTTTTTCGGGCTGTTTTTTGAACTCTTTCAGGCAAATCAGCAAAGCATTCGATAAACTCATCAGTTAATTCTGACTTCATAGTTCATCAAAACCCATTTCCCTCGTCTTACCATTCATGGAATCACTGAGAGCTTTTGCTGCAAGCTCATCTAACTTCGTATCCTGTGGTTGAGATAATAATTGCTGCCACTTTATTTCGTTTTCAACATCTTCGATTAGCTGTTCAGCCAGTTCATCCTGCAAATAATCTGGTAAATTTTGTACTTTTCTAAAAGCTTCCGTCAGTAAATTAGTCATATATTTAAATGTATTTTTCTTGCCAGGATAGCATCTTGGATTAATTGCTCATTATTTCACTTCCATACACTCAGATGTTTTTACTACAGCTAACGGTTGCGATCGCGCCTAAAATCAACCTTAGCTTCGAGCCTGACGAGCTAACTAAAGGTTCTGTTGAGCGGCTATCAATAAACTTTGCATCCTTATCGGAGACTTTCATTAGTCCACTCCAACAGAATTGTTATGCTGCGTTTTCTTATCGAGATATTTGACTAACATCCCCAATACTTAAGTTTCCTCCAACTTCAACGTCTACTAATACAGATTGACGATCTTTGTATTCAGGATTTAGTCATGTTGCAATAAGTTCAGCGATTACTTCAGAAAAGGGTACTATGAATCGAAATAAAACCAACAAAATAACTAATCTAACTACTCCAGCTATACTTTCAGAAAAAGGAGATAAAGAAAACAAAGAGAAGACAGGAGGAATCACAAAATACATGATTAGTAGGGTCAAAAAATTTGCAACTTGCTCTCGTTCACTCAAAGTTTTTGTTGTGGATCTGGAGAGGAATTCAACATCACCATTTTCATTGTAAGGGTGAGGTATCAGTTTGATTTCTGAATCGCTGGTGACGATAAAACGCATTCCCAACTTTTGACCTTTCTCGATGTGCCCAATTCTGCACTTCCTTTCAAATTCTCTAAGTCCTGGATCACTTATCTGTTCTACCTTCATTTCAGGTAAAGGTTGAGGATCAAAGTAAAAGTCCAATATCCTAGCTTCTGATGAAAACTCAAATCTAATCTCTTGTGATTTAACAACCGAATTTCCGGTATTTTCTATATCAAATCTGAGATTAGATAGATTTATTACCTCTTTGTTTTCATAGAGAATTTTAACCCTTTGTTTGATATTTTTTTCAATATTAACGAGACCTGTTTCAATATCTAGACTATAGGACAATCTTTTGCCACTTCCACTTTTTGTACTGATACCTGCTAAAGCATAGCCACCTAAAAATGCTAGGACAGCGGATAAAACGGTAACTGCTACATTTTGCGAAAAAGTTTTATCAAAAAATGTATTGACGGTACTATTTTGTGACGGTATTGTTTGAGCAAAAGTTATTGATGAGGCTGAAGCAAAAAAAATTATAGAAAACAAGAAAACCACTATGAATTGAGCTTACTTTTTCCTCATAACCATATGCCTAATAGTTCTATACTCAGTATTCTATAAATAACCTCGCAATACCGTCTCATTGAGAACTTTACAGTAACTTTATGTTAATGCTGACAGAGACCCTTGTGGTTGCGTCCTCACAAACGCCTGGAGCGGCATAACTATGATTAGAGAGAAAGTTTCCGCATAATATTCCAAAATGGGTGAATAGGCAGATGGTTTCTGTATGAAAACACCCAATAAGTTAGAGAGGTGGAAACTTTTCGTGTAGTACGTTTGCATGAATCGGCGGCAGCTTTCCGCTTATCTGCAAATTTTAGGGCTGTTAGCGATCGCTCTAGCATTGCCCGTGTTAAATGATTACATCAAGGCGCGATCGCTTCCCAGCATTGAGCGTGTCACTTCCACGCGATCGCCGACCAAACCATAGTGGGCACGGGAAGACGCGATCGTCGCCGCAGAGCGAACGTTGATGCGGCTACCCTCTTCAGCCATCAGCGTTGCAGGGCGAGCAAACGAAGGCAAAGCGACACTCAATGCTGCGGCACTAGCAGTAAAAACAGAAAGCAAAACGAAAAAGGGTTTCATAGTAACGACCTTTTGAAATCAGGAAGGGGGACTATCCTTTACTACAAGCCGTTCTGATATTTTCCAAAAAGTCAACCCAGTATTTCCAAAAAGTCAACCTACATTTTTCAAAACTGAAGTCAACCAAAATGTCATCCCCAGATGAAAAGGCATCTGGCATACTGAAAGCACATGCCCTCTATTAAAACTCGTCATGTTTGGCACCTTTCAACACAGCAGCCTCCGCATCGAAATTCCTGCCACCGAACAAGCATTACGGCAAGGATTGCTTCACACCGCAAGTTTACAAAAATGGCTCTTTCCCCAACGGCTCTCTACAGGGTTGCCAGAAGAACTGATTGAAGGATTAACCTTTACAAGCTGGCTTGGTCCTGTTGCTGTTCAGCACAACGTTGAGCAAGTGGAATCTAACAGCCTACGATTGCTATTGAGCCAGGGAATAGATGGCTTTCATGAATGGCATTGGGGCGAAGGTTGGGTACAGTCTCGCCTAGAAGGAATTTCTTTGCTGCCACTAAATCTGGGGCAAACCCTCAGTCTGATACGCCTACGGCAATTCCTGGTTACCACGCACTCGCAAACGCACTGATTCAGCGTGGGAGTGTAGCCCTTCTGCCATTGCCAGCGCCTCGATCGCCCCGGCAACTTTTTCCAAAGCTGTTTGCGAATACTGCACCAAGCTGGAATGCTTCAGGAAAGTTTCCACGGTCAGTGCAGAAGCATATCGCGCTGCGCCAGAGGTGGGCAAAGTGTGGTTCGGTCCGGCTAAATAGTCTCCCACGGCTTCTGGAGTAGAAGAGCCTAAGAAAATCGCGCCCGCGTGACGAATTTTATCGAGTAATCCCCACGGATCAACGACTTCCAGTTCTAAATGTTCTGGGGCAAATTCGTTAGAGAGTTCCGCCGCCACATCCAACGATTCCACCACCACGACTAAGCCGTAGTGTGCGATCGCCTTCTCGGTCAGAATGCGCCGTGGATGATCAATCAACTGCCGTTCCACTTCATCGACGACTTTTCGCGCCAGTACTGAGTCGTCGGTTAATAAAATAGAGGCAGCCATCTGGTCATGTTCTGCCTGCGCTAGCATATCTGCCGCCACATAAACCGGATTGGCGCTCTTATCGGCAATGATCAACACTTCCGATGGACCCGCGAGGGAATCGATCCCAACCGTGCCGTAAACCAACTTTTTCGCCAGAGTGACGTAAATATTGCCCGGTCCAGTGATGATATCGACTTTTGGAATGGTTTCAGTTCCGTAGGCAAGGGCTGCGATCGCTTGCGCCCCACCCACTCGGTAAATTTCCTCGACTCCCGCTTCTTGGGCTGCAACTAACACGGCTGGGCTAATACCATTCTCTGCCGAGCCTGGAGGAGTGACCATAACAATGCGGGGCACCTTTGCCACCTTTGCCGGAATCGCATTCATAATCACCGTGCTTGGGTAAGAAGCCTGCCCACCCGGAACATAAATACCTGCCCTATCCACAGGGGTATACCGTTTGCCCAGCACAACTTCATTCTCACCAAAATGCACCCAGCTTTTCGGGACTCTCTGGCGATGAAATGCTTCCACTTGCCGACAAGCAAGCTGAATAGCATCTAGCAATTCTTTAGAAACTTGTTGATAAGCTGCATCTAGTTCTGAGCCGCTCACTCTCAAGTCATCGGATTTCAAATCCCGGCTATCGAACTCTGACGTGTAGTGTAATAGTGCGCGATCGCCCTGACGTTTCACTGCTTGAAGCACTTCCCGCACCGTTGACTCTTTGTGAGTAACCTGGTCATCGTGAGTGCGGTCACAGATACGCCGTAGTTCAGATCGTGCCTCGGTTCGCTGAGTGATAATTCGCAGCATGGAAGTCGGAATGCCATCTTAAAAAGTTGCCTGACGAGAACAGATTTCTGACAGTTCCATCATTCGGTCAGAAAACAGATGCGTCCATCCTCGTTACTCTAGCTTAACTTGAATTTTTAGGAGATTGGGCTGTTGAACACTGAAGATGCTATAGTTATTCTTCGAGCTTTTATCGTATTTTTTCGATACTGCTTCGATAGGTAGTAGAGTTTTTAGGATTTACTGTGGCTAACATCAAGTCTGCCATTAAGCGCGTAGAAATTGCTGAGCGCAATCGGCTTCGGAACAAGAGTTATAAGTCTGCCGTGAAAACATTTGTGAAAAAATGCTTCGCTGCTGTCGGCAATCATGCTGCCAGCCCAACGCCTGAATCTGAGCAAATGGTTCAAGCCAGTTTAGCATCTGCTTATAGTCATATTGATAAGGCAGTCAAAAGGGGTGCGTTGCACTCGAATACGGCAGCCCGTAAAAAGTCTAATTTGATGCGGGCTGTTAAGGGTCTAGAAGCGAACCAATCAACCGTTGCTTAAAGTTCCAATTGTTTTAGCAGGAGCGGACTCGCGGGTTGAAGCTACCTGAATTATCTTATTAAGTTTCTAAGCTTAAACTTGAATCAAAATTAGCTTTGACTATTTGGGATGTCTTCTAAATGCAACTTGTTGACACTCATGTTCATATTAATTTTGAGACGTTCCAGCAAGATTTGGATGAGGTAGCCCAGCGTTGGCGGGAAGCTAATGTTGCTTACCTCATCCACTCTTGTGTGGAGCCGTCAGAATTTAACGGCATTCAGAGGATCGCTGATCGCTTTCCCGAAGTGTTCTTTGCAGTTGGGCTGCACCCGCTAGATGTAGAAGGCAAGTGGACTAGCCAAATTGCTGATCAGATTTTTCAGTTAGCAAGTTCTGATCAACGAGTAGTGGCGATCGGTGAAACGGGCTTAGATTTCTTTAAAGCGCAGAATTCGGATCAGCAGCTAAGATCGCTAAATGAACAGTTGGCGATCGCTCAACGGCTAGATTTACCAGTCATTATCCACTGTCGAAATGCAGCGGAAGCGATGGCTAACCATTTTCGCCGATTTTGGGAGCAGAACGGCTCGGTTCGAGGGGTGATGCACTGCTGGGGAGGAACGCCAGAAGAAACTCAATGGTTTTTAGATTTAGGCTTCTTTATTAGCTTTAGCGGTACAGTCACGTTCAAGAAAGCCATTCAGATTCATGAGTCCGCTCAAATGGTGCCGAGCGATCGCTTACTAGTGGAAACTGACTGTCCTTTCTTAGCACCCGTTCCTCACCGGGGCAAACGCAATGAACCTGCCAACGTTCGAGATGTTGCCGAGCAAGTTGCTGAATTACGAAATCTTCCAATTGATCAACTGGCAGCCCAAACGACAAGCAACGCCCGCAAACTGTTTCGCCTACCTCCCCTGCCAGCTTTGGTAGTCTGAATTCAAGATTTTTACTAAAATTTCAGCAAGTTTTACTTCACTCGGTTGACGAGATTACATATTTTTGCTAATGAGTTTCCCTTTTCTGCAAAATCGAGGCATAATGAAGAAAAATATTAATATAATATAGAAACAGTGGGAAACCCTTGAAACTATCTCTACATTTGGTGGTCACACCCCGTTATTTCACGATATCATCTTGCTTTTTCGCATCTGCATTTAGCCTGTAGGTATGTTCAGTGCTACAGCTATACTCGACTGCACAGCTAGTTCCTGCAAGTCAGCGGTTAAATCACATGGTTTTTGTGGCACCTTCAGGCATATTAGAAACTTGAACATTTGTATCTTTGGTCTTTCTCTTTTTGGTCTTTAAAGAGCTATCCGTAAACGATTAGTCAAATCAATGTTGGCTATTGACTTTTTGATGAGCAATCATCTATAATCCATCACTCGCGCTGGGCATACCCCTTCTGAAGACACCGCATGACTGAATACAACACACCCGCTTTTACCTTACCGGATTTAGTCGAGATTCAGCGAGAGAGCTTTCGCTGGTTTCTTGAAGAAGGTCTGATTGAAGAATTAGACAGTTTTTCTCCGATCACAGACTACACTGGCAAGTTGGAGCTTCACTTTGTCGGGAAAGACTATAAGTTAAAGCGACCAAAGTATGATGTTGATGAAGCGAAGAGGCGAGATAGCACTTATGCTGTCCAGATGTATGTTCCTACCCGGTTAATTAATAAAGAAACCGGAGAGATCAAAGAGCAGGAAGTATTCATCGGTGATTTGCCATTGATGACCGACCGCGGCACTTTTATTATCAATGGTGCAGAACGAGTCATTGTCAACCAAATTGTGCGCAGTCCTGGGGTTTACTATAAATCTGAAACAGATAAAAATGGACGGCGCACCTACAACGCTAGCTTGATTCCCAATCGAGGTGCTTGGCTAAAGTTTGAGACTGATAAAAATGATTTGGTCTGGGTTCGGATCGATAAAACCCGCAAGCTTTCTGCTCAAGTACTCCTGAAAGCGTTGGGTCTCAGCGATGGCGAAATTTTCGACTCGCTACGCCATCCCGAATATTTTCAGAAAACAATCGATAAGGAAGGGCAATACGGCGAAGAAGAAGCCTTGATGGAACTGTATCGGAAGTTGCGCCCCGGTGAGCCTCCTACGGTTTCCGGCGGTCAACAATTGCTTGATTCTCGTTTCTTCGATCCTAAGCGCTATGACTTAGGCAAAGTTGGGAGATATAAGCTAAATCGCAAGCTGCGCTTAAACGTGCCTGAAGTGATGCGGGTGTTAACGCCGCAAGATATTCTGTCGGCGATCGATTACCTGATCAACTTAGAGTTTGATATTGGAAGCATTGATGACATCGATCACCTTGGTAATCGACGAGTTCGTTCTGTTGGTGAACTCCTTCAAAACCAGGTGCGTGTTGGATTGAACCGTTTAGAGCGGATCATTCGGGAGCGCATGACTGTCTCCGACGCTGATTCACTTACCCCAGCATCTTTGGTTAATCCCAAACCATTAGTGGCAGCGATTAAGGAATTTTTTGGTTCCTCCCAACTCTCGCAGTTCATGGATCAAACAAATCCTTTAGCAGAGTTAACGCACAAACGTCGTTTGAGTGCCCTTGGTCCTGGCGGCTTGACCCGTGAACGCGCCGGATTTGCGGTTCGCGATATTCATCCCTCTCACTACGGGCGTATTTGCCCCATTGAGACTCCTGAAGGTCCCAATGCTGGCTTGATTGGCTCCTTAGCAACTCATGCGCGGGTCAATGCCTATGGGTTTATCGAAACACCCTTTCGCAAGGTTGAGAATGGACGGGTCTGTCAAGATATAGCCGCCGCTTACATGACAGCAGATGAGGAAGATGATCTGCGGGTTGCAGCAGGCGATGTGCCGATGGATGAAACTGGGTTAATTCTGGGCGATGAAGTTCCGATTCGCTATCGTCAAGAGTTCACGACAGCGACTCCAGATGAAATCGACTACGTAGCTGTTTCTCCAGTGCAAATTATTTCGGTTGCAACCTCCTTGATTCCATTTTTGGAACATGATGATGCTAACCGAGCGTTGATGGGATCAAACATGCAGCGGCAAGCAGTTCCATTGCTGCGTCCTGAGCGTCCGTTAGTCGGAACAGGCTTAGAAGCTCAGGCAGCCAGAGACTCTGGTATGGTCATTGTGAGCCGAACAGACGGGGAAGTTATCTTTGTTTCAGCAGATCGCATTCGAGTCCGAGATCCCCATGGTCGAGAGATCGATTACCAAGTTCAAAAATATCAGCGGTCTAACCAAGACACCTGCCTTAACCAGCGACCGATTGTTTTTCTCGGCGATCGCGTTGTTGCAGGGCAGATTTTGGCAGACGGTTCTGCCACTGAGTCAGGTGAGTTGGCGCTCGGACAAAACATCCTCGTGTCCTATATGCCCTGGGAAGGCTACAACTATGAAGATGCCATCCTGATCAGCGAACGATTAGTCTTTAATGATATCTACACCTCGATCCATATCGAAAAGTATGAAATTGAAGCACGTCAAACGAAGCTGGGTCCTGAAGAGATTACCCGTGAAATTCCTAACGTGGGTGAAGATTCCCTGCGTCAGCTAGACGAAACCGGAATTATTCGGATCGGTGCCTGGGTGCAGCAAAGCGACATTTTAGTGGGCAAAGTGACTCCTAAAGGGGAATCTGATCAACCTCCTGAAGAAAAGCTGCTGCGGGCAATTTTTGGCGAGAAAGCAAGAGATGTGCGTGATAACTCTTTGCGAGTTCCAAACGGTGAGAAAGGTCGCGTTGTAGATGTGCGAGTGTTTACACGGGAACAAGGAGATGAACTACCTCCGGGTGCCAACATGGTCGTTCGGGTTTATGTTGCTCAAAAACGCAAGATTCAAGTAGGCGACAAAATGGCGGGTCGTCATGGTAACAAAGGCATCATTTCTCGCATTTTACCAATCGAAGATATGCCTTATCTACCCGATGGGACTCCGTTAGACATCGTACTGAATCCGCTTGGTGTCCCCTCTCGGATGAACGTGGGTCAGGTCTATGAATGTCTACTGGGTTGGGCGGCAGAAAACTTAGGTGTGCGCTTTAAGGTTATCCCCTTTGATGAGATGCACGGGGAAGAGAAATCTCGCGAAACTGTTCATTCCAAGCTACAGGAAGGGGCAGATCATCAGGAGAAAGGCTGGGTGTTTAATCCTAAAGACCCCGGCAAAATCCAAACTTATGATGGTCGGACTGGAGAACCCTTTGATCGGGCGGTCACGGTTGGCGTAGCGTATATGCTGAAGCTGGTTCACCTAGTTGATGACAAGATCCACGCTCGTTCTACTGGACCATACTCCTTGGTGACACAGCAACCCTTGGGCGGTAAGGCTCAACAAGGCGGTCAGAGATTTGGAGAGATGGAAGTGTGGGCATTGGAAGCGTTTGGAGCCGCTTACATTCTGCAAGAGCTGCTCACCGTAAAATCAGACGATATGCAAGGGCGAAACGAAGCGCTGAATGCGATCGTCAAAGGAAAAGCAATTCCACGACCGGGCACTCCAGAGTCTTTTAAGGTGCTAATGCGCGAACTTCAATCCCTCTGTTTGGATGTGGCAGTGCATAAGTTAGATACCCGTGAAGACGGCACCAGCCGTGACTCCGAGGTAGATCTGATGGCGGATGTAAGCACTCGACGAGCGCCTTCTCGACCGACTTACGAATCCATTTCTAGGGATGAAATGGACGATAGGGATCAATAATTGCGGAGCGAAGGAGGCAGGCGATCGCTTCCCTCCTTCATCCAACTCGTAAAATTTTCTTGCCATAATCTGATCTTGATAAGGAATAACGCACGATGCCGAAGCTAGAGCAGAGGTTTGACTACGTAAAAATCGGTCTGGCATCTCCAGAACGGATTCGGGAATGGGGTGAACGGACCCTACCCAATGGTCAAACTGTAGGTGAAGTGACGAAGCCAGAAACAATTAACTATCGGACGCTCAAGCCCGAAATGGACGGCTTATTCTGTGAGCGAATTTTTGGTCCAGCAAAAGACTGGGAATGCCACTGTGGCAAATACAAGCGAGTACGGCATCGCGGCATTGTGTGTGAACGTTGTGGCGTAGAAGTCACTGAGTCGCGCGTACGCCGTCATCGTATGGGCTATATCAAGCTGGCGGCTCCCGTGGCGCACGTTTGGTACTTGAAAGGTATTCCTAGCTACATGGCAATTTTGCTCGATATGCCGCTGCGAGATGTAGAGCAGATTGTCTACTTTAATGCCTATGTGGTGCTAAACCCTGGCAACGCAGAAAATCTGTCCTACAAGCAACTCTTAACTGAAGACCAATGGATCGAAATTGAGGATCAGCTTTATAGCGAAGATTCCCAGTTAACAGATGTTGAGGTTGGCATCGGCGCAGAAGCTCTACAAAGACTGTTGCAAGACATCAATTTAGAAGAAGAAGCCGAAAAGCTTCGGGAAGAAATTTCCAATTCTAAAGGGCAAAAACGGGCAAAGCTGATTAAGCGGCTTCGGGTGATTGATAACTTCATTGCCACTGGCTCCCAAACAGATTGGATGGTGTTGACGGTAATTCCTGTCATTCCACCTGATTTGCGTCCTATGGTGCAGCTAGATGGTGGACGATTTGCCACTTCTGACCTGAACGACCTGTATCGGCGGGTGATCAACCGCAACAACCGACTGGCTCGTCTGCAAGAAATTTTGGCACCTGAAATCATTGTCCGCAATGAAAAGCGGATGTTGCAGGAAGCGGTCGATGCTCTAATCGATAATGGGCGGCGCGGACGCACAGTTGTTGGTGCTAATAACCGTCCCCTTAAATCTCTTTCCGACATTATTGAAGGAAAGCAGGGGCGTTTTCGCCAAAACCTCCTAGGTAAACGAGTAGATTATTCTGGTCGTTCTGTGATTGTGGTAGGTCCAAATCTAAAGATTCATCAGTGCGGTTTGCCTAGAGAAATGGCGATCGAGCTGTTTCAGCCCTTCGTCATTCATCGGCTGATTCGGCAAGGGTTAGTCAACAACATCAAAGCTGCTAAAAAACTAATCCAGCGTAATGATCCGACTGTATGGGAGGTGTTGGAGGATGTGATTGAGGGGCATCCCGTCATGTTAAACCGGGCACCTACCCTTCACCGTTTGGGCATTCAAGCCTTTGAACCTGTTTTGGTACAAGGTCGAGCGATCCAACTGCATCCATTGGTGTGTCCAGCGTTTAACGCTGACTTTGATGGAGATCAAATGGCGGTTCATGTGCCCCTATCGATTGAGGCTCAGGCTGAAGCCCGATTACTGATGCTGGCATCCAACAATATTTTGTCTCCTGCAACAGGTCGCCCCATTATCACCCCTAGCCAAGATATGGTGTTGGGCTGCTATTATCTGACCGCAGAAAATCCTGAAACCCAAGGTAACGGCGATCGCTACTTCTACAACATGGAAGAGGCAATCATCGCCTACGACCAGAAGCAAGTGGCGATCCACGCCTATGTTTGGGTGCGCTTTGATGGGGAGGTTGATAGCGGTGAACCTGATAATGAGATTTTGGAAGAAAGCACGTCTCAAGATGGTGTAGTAACGAAGCTTTACAAACACCGCCGGATGCGAATTGATGCAGAAGGTAACTTACTTTCCCAATACGTTCGCACCACTCCAGGACGCATTATCTTCAACAAGACCATTCACGATTCCCTAGCACTCTAGGAAAACTTTAGGGGTTGGCGATCGCGTCCAGCCCCGCCCGTAATTTCCAAATTCAACATTTTGTTCATGGCACAGGCGGACTTAAACATGGCAGAGCGCAACGAACAACCCCTCTTTCGGAATCACGTCGTTAACAAGAAAGAGCTGACGAAGCTAATTTCTTGGGCATTTACGAACTACGGTACTGCACGCACCGCTCAAATGGCAGACATGGTGAAGGATATGGGCTTTAAGTTTGCCACCCGTGCAGGGGTATCGATCAGTGTGGATGATTTGCAGGTTCCCCCAACTAAACGCAAATTGCTAGATGCGGCTCAAGAAACCATCCGAGAAACCGAAGAAAAATACACTCGCGGTGAAATCACTGAAGTGGAACGATTCCAAAAAGTGATTGATACGTGGAACGGCACTAACGAAGAATTGAAAGATGAAGTCGTCAAAAACTTTAAATCTAATAATCCACTGAACTCTGTCTACATGATGGCGTTCTCCGGGGCGCGGGGAAATATTTCCCAAGTTCGTCAGTTGGTGGGAATGCGGGGTCTCATGTCAAATCCGCAGGGTGAAATTATTGACTTGCCGATTAAAACCAATTTTCGGGAAGGGTTGACTGTAACCGAGTATATTATTTCATCCTACGGTGCCCGAAAAGGTTTGGTAGACACTGCTTTGCGAACAGCAGACTCCGGCTATCTGACTCGCCGCCTAGTAGACGTTTCCCAGGATGTGATTATTCGGGAACTGGACTGTGGTACTGAGCGCGGGATTCCGTTGACGAGCATGACTGATGGCGATCGCGTCCTGATTCCTCTCAAAAATCGTCTCTTAGGTCGCGTTGCGGCTCGAGATATTGTTCATCCAGAGACAGGCGAAGTCATCATTGCTCGCAACCAAGCCATCTCAGATGAACTGGCAGAGAAAATGGCTCAAGCAGGAGTTGAAGAAGTCTTGCTGCGATCGCCGCTTACCTGCGATGCCACCCGGTCTGTTTGCCAGAACTGCTATGGTTGGAGCCTTGCCCACGCTCACATGGTAGACATCGGTGAAGCCGTCGGTATCATCGCTGCCCAGTCGATTGGAGAACCGGGTACTCAACTTACCATGAGAACCTTCCATACAGGCGGTGTGTTTACAGGTGAGATGGCACGTCAAGAACGGGCAAACTTCGACGGCACAATCAAATTTCCCAAACGTTTTCGGACTCGCGCCTTTCGCACCCGGCACGGTGAAGATGCCCTCGTTGTAGAATCAGTCGATCCAAACACAAAAGTGGTCTTAGAAGGACCTGCCGGACAACAAGCCTTCTCTATCTTGCAGGGCGCAACCCTACTCGTTAAAGATGGTCAAAAAGTAAAAGCAGGACACATTTTAGCTGAAGTTCCGCTGACTGGGCGATCGCGCAAAACGACTGAAAAAGCCGCAAAAGACGTAGCCTCTGACATGGCTGGAGAAGTTAAATTTGCAGATCTAGTTCCAGAAGAGAAAAAAGACCGTCAAGGCAACACCACCCGCATTGCTCAAAGGGGTGGCTTGCTGTGGATTTTGTCAGGTGAAGTCTATAATTTGCCGCCTGGTGCAGAACCCGTGGTTAAAAACGGTGATCCCATCGAAGCAAACGGAGTCATTGCCGAAACAAAGCTGGTCACAGAACACGGTGGAATTGTTCGACTTCCTCAAGAGCCAGAAGGCAACAAAGGGGGACGAGAAGTTGAAATTATCACTGCTTCTGTTCTGCTTGACCAAGCTCAAGTTCGAGCAGAAAGCTTTCAAGGTCGAGATCATTACCTAATTGAAACCAACCACAATCAAACATTT